>NZ_JABXEM010000043.1:0-51775 GCF_013372595.1 Myxococcus sp. AM011 | reverse complement strand
GAGGGGACTGCTCGGGTGTCGGGGGCGTCTGGGCCACGGCCGACGAGGAGACGATGAAGGAGACCACTGCGACAGCGAAGGTCGGTGCACCCATGACGACGAAGACTCCCGGTGGAACGTGCTGAAGTGCGCGGCGAGCGACCGGGCCGGCGGGGAGCGCTCTTCCCCCGCAGGCCCAGGTCGACCGCCGTCAACCGCGTGGATGCCTACTGCGATTCGGCCGCACCCGCGATGACGATCTTGCCGTCGGACTGCACCGCGAGGCCGCGCGCCGCCTCATCCAGCTTGCCGGCGATGATGTTCACCGTGACGATGCCACCGGTGCCGAAGGTGGTGTCGCGCGTGCCATCCAGGTTGAAGCGAGCGACGGCGAAGCGGTTGTCGCCGCCCTCGGTGACGAAGCCCGTCGCGTACACCTTGCCCTCGGGGCTGAACGCCACGCCCCAGGCGCGGTCATTCTCCGTCTCGGAGAAGGGCACCGGCGCCGCGAACTCCGCGCCCGTGGTGATGTTGCGGATGAGCAGGATGGCGTCGTCGTCCTGTCCGCCACCCGCGCGGTAGCCCGAGGCCGCCACGTATTCCTCGGTGCCGACGTCGGCCCGCGCCACGTTGAAGAAGGCCTCGTCCGGACGGTCGAAGGAGTAGAGCTTCACGCCCTCGTTGAAGCCGTCCGCCGCCGCCGGCTGGCCGTCCGCGGTCAGCAGCACCGCCATGGCGTCGATGTTGCTCGTCGTCGGAGTCCCACTGCCCACCATGAACGTGCGGTCGTCCTTCAGCGCCACCGCGTCACGGCCGCGGTCATTGTCGCCAGCCAGGTCCAGGATGAACGAGCCGTTCGTGCCGTACGTCGGGTCCAGCACGCCCGCCGCGCTGTAGCGGAAGGAGATGAGGTCCACCGTGTTGCCGGACACGCCCGCCGCGCGGCCATAGCCGGTGGTGACGTAGGAACCCGTGGACTGGCGCACGGCGGCGTAGGCCTCCGAGATGCCCCACTCGCGGGTCGCGTCGTTCGTGGCGAAGGGCGCCGAGTTCAGCACGCCCTTGGAGCCGAAGGTGCTGTCCACCGTGCCCGACTCATCCAGGCGCAGCATCACGATGCGGTTGGCGGACTGCGCGCCAACGCCCGAGGGCTGAGACAGGTAGCCCGCGGAGACGATCTTCCCGTCCGCCTGCACCATGCCGTGGCGCGCGGAGTCACCCAACCCGCCGATATCCAGCCCGTAGAAGCCCTTGCGCGAGTTGGCGCCGGGGTTGGCGTTGAACGTCTCGTCCAGCGCGCCGTTGGCGGTGAGGCGGACGATGGCGCGGTCGGAGTCCGTGCGCGTGCCTTCCGCCTTCTTGGTCGCGAACACCACCAGGCGGTCCTGCGCGTCGCGGGTGATGCTCCACATGGAGTCACGCACCGAGCCGTTGGCCGTGCTCAGGTTCAACCGGGAGATGCCGTTGCCGCTCGCGCCGAAGGTGTTGTCCACCGTCCCGTTGGCGTTGAGCCGCACGAACGCCAGGTCCGTGTCGGGCGTGACGGTGCCAGCGTCCGTCGGCGTCCCGGAGTCAGGAGTGGTGCCCGCGTCGGTGCCCGCGTCCGTCTGGGTGCCCGCGTCGGGGATGGGCGTCGGGGTGGGCTCCTCGTCGTCGTCGCCGCAGCCCCCCATCCAGGTCGCCGTCAGGCCCATGACCAGCAGGGTAGGTAGAAGCTTCTTGAAGCGGGGGGTTCTCGTCTGGTTCGACATGTTCAATCCCGGTCGGTCCAATTGAATATGAGAGTTATTCTCATATTCGGCGGAGGAAGGCGGCCATTCCCTAGGCCGTGCGTTTCTCCAAGTCAAGATATCGAGAATGATTGTCAGTCTCAAAAGTGATTGGTAATGCGGGAGGCATGAACATCTCCCGGACCCGACTCGATGTGCCCTCCTGGTTGGGAGCGAGGGCCTTGGCATTCACCGTGTTGCTGTGTGTGTCGTGCAGCGACAGCAGGCCCAAGCCGGTGGATCCTCCGCCCGTGGATGGCACGGACGTGCGCGCGCAGCTGTTGAGCGCCACGGGCGAGTGCATCCTGGGGGAGGCGCGGGAGTTCCAGCCCAAGGCCGCGGCGCTTCAGGCGGCGACCGCGACGTTGCGGGACACCTCGGACGCGACGACGCTGGCCGCGGCGCGCACGGCGTTCCATGAGGCGATGGACGTCTGGCAGGTGCTGGAGCCGATGCAGGTGGGGCCGGCGGCGCCGCGCATCAGCCCGGGGGGCGGGGAGATTCGCGACAACATCTACTCATTCCCCCTGTACAGCCGCTGCTCCATCGAAGAGCAGCTCGTCTCCAAGAGCTACGAGTCCCCCAGCTTCTCCACCAGCCTGGTGACGCGGCGCGGGTTCCTCGCGCTGGAGTACCTGCTGTTCTACGAGGGGGCGGAGACGGCGTGCGGAGCGAACTCGGCCATCGTGGCGCAGGGGACGTGGGCCGCGCTGTCGGCGGATGAGCGCGCGGCGCGCAAGCGGGCCTACGCGGCGGTCGTCGGGGCGGACGTGAGCACGCGCGCGCAGGCGCTGGTGGATGCGTGGGCGGCGGAGGGTGGCAACTTCCTGAAGACGCTGGCGACGGCGGGCGCGGGCAACACGGTGTACCCGACGACCCAGGTGGCGCTCAACGCGATGAGTGACGCTCTCTTCTACGTGGAGCGCGAGGGCAAGGATCAGAAGCTGGCGCGTCCGCTGGGGCTGCGCGACTGCTCTTCCGACACGTGTCCGGAGCTGTTGGAGTCGCAGTTCGCGGGCCGCTCGAAGAAGAACCTCCACCTGAACCTGGTGGGCTTCCGCCGCATCGTGGACGGCTGCGGCCCGGACTTCTCCGGGACGGGCTTCGACGACGTGTTGGTGAAGGTGGGCGCGGAGGGCGTGGCCACGCGGATGCGGCAGGAAGTGGTGGAGGCCGAGGCCTCGCTGGCCGCCGTGGAGGAGGAGGACCTGCGGCAGGCGCTGGCTCAGGACAAGGCCTCCGTGCAGGCGGTCTACAACGCCTTCAAGGGCGTCACGGACGTGCTGAAGACAGACTTCATCTCCACGCTGGACCTGGAGCCTCCCGCGGGCCTCGAGGGAGACAATGACTGACGTGGCCGCTGGCGACGTGACGTCCGCGCACCCAAGGATGGCACGGGTCTGGGCGTGGCTCCTGGCGCCTCGGGACATCGCCGCGATGGCGGTGTTCCGGGTGGCGCTGGGGCTGCTCATCACCGTGTCGTCGGTGCGCTTCCTGGCCTATGGCTGGGTGGGCGTCCTGTTCGCGCAGCCCCGGGTCCGCTTCACCTATTGGGGATTCGGTTGGGTACCGGTCCTCCCCAGTGAGTGGATGCCCGCGCTCTTCGTGGCGCTGGGCGTGCTGGGGACGTTGTTGATGGTGGGGCTGTTCTACCGGGTGACGGTGGTGCTGCTGTTCGGGGTGTTCGCCTACGTGCAGCTGCTCGACGTGACGAACTACCTCAACCACTACTACCTGGTGAGCCTGCTGCTGGCGCTGATGAGCTTCGTGCCCGCGCATCGGGCGTTCTCCGTGGACGCGTGGCGCCGGCCGGAGCTTCGCCAGGACTGGCTGCCGGCGTGGTGCACGGTGCTGCTGCGCTTCCAGGTGTCCATCGTCTACGTGTACGCGGGGCTGGCCAAGGTCACCACCGACTGGCTGGTGCACGCGCAGCCGCTCAACATCTGGCTGTCCGCCCGGACAGGGCTGCCGTGGGTGGGCCCGCTCCTGGACGAGCGCTGGGTGGCGTATGCGGCGGCGTGGGGCGGGATGTTGTTCGACAGCACCATCGTGTTGTTCCTGATGTGGCGCCGCACGCGGCCGTTCGCGTACGTCGTGGTGGTGGGGTTCCACGCCGCGACGTCGGCGCTGTTCCCCATCGGGATGTTCCCCTTCATCATGGTGACCGGGGCGCTGGTGTTCTTCGACCCGTCGTGGCCGCGCACGCTCCTCGCCAGGGTGCGGCGGAGTCCTGTCTCCGTGAGTGTGCCCGTGGTCGGGGAGGGCAGGGCACCGGGTTGGAAGGGCCGCGTGGTGCTCGGCGTGGCGGTCGTCTACGCGTGCCTCCAGGTGGTGCTCCCGCTGAGGACCCACGCGTACGGTGGCAACGTGCTCTGGCACGAGCAGGGGATGCGCTTCTCGTGGCGGGTGATGACGCGGGAGAAGAATGGGAGCGCGACGTTCATGGTGCGCGACAGCGTCACCGGACGTGAGTGGCATGTGTCGCCCAGCCAGTACCTCACGCGGCTCCAGGAGCGGGAGATGGCGGTGCAGCCGGACCTCATCCTGCAACTGGCCCACCGTATCGCCCGGGACTTCGAGGCGACCACCCAGCATCCGGTGGAGGTCCGCGCGGATGTCCGCGTGTCCTTGAACGGTCGGATGTCGGAGCCGTTGGTGGACCCGACGGTGGACCTGTCGAAGGAGGAGGATGGCCTGGGTCCCAAGGCGTGGATTCTTCCCGCCCCCGAGGGGCCGCCGGTGCACCTGCGCCCCGCGAGGTCCTCGCACGCGCGTGTACCGGGGGCCTGATTCCACTTCCCTGAACGCTAGGAATGGAGATGTGAATCCGTGTCCGCCGCTCCTGGCGACGTGAGTCCGCAGGCGCGGTTGGCGGGAACGGCCACGTCGAGCTTCTTCGGCTTGGGAAGGTCGAGGTGCTCCATGATGTGGATGAACTCGTCGCGACTCTTCCCGGCCACGCGGGGGTTGTGCCGCTTCTCCTCGCCGATGCTCGTCACGGTGCGGCCCTTGTAGTCATGGGCGGGGTAGACGAGCGTCGAATCCGGGAGCCCGAAGAGGACTCGCGTGAGGCTGTCATAGAGCTGGCTGGGGTCCCCGTTCTGGAAGTCGGTGCGGCCGTTGCCGCGTATCAGCAGGGCATCTCCGGTGAAGACGCGGTCTCCCAGCAGGTAGCTGACGCTGTCGTCCGTGTGGCCCGGAGTCGCGAGCACCCGGAAGTCGAGCTGGCCGATGCGCACGTGGTCCCCGTGGCGGACCTGGACGTCGGCGCACGTGGCGCCTTGTTCACCACCCACCACCTTGCACCGCGTCTGCTCCCGCAGATGACCGGAGGCGGTGACGTGGTCGGCATGCACGTGGGTGTCGAAGACGTGGGTCAGCGTGAGGCCCAGCTCGCGCACCAGTTGCAGGTCCCGGTCGACCTGCTCCAGCACGGCGTCGATGAGGACCGCCTGACCGGTCGACTCGTCTCCCAGGAGATAGGTGTAGGTCGAGGACTCGGAATCGAAGAGCTGGCGGAAGATCATGTCGAAGCCTCCTGTCCCTGCGAGTCGTGAAGGGGCACTGAGGATTCACGCTCGCCCCGTTTCAGGATGCGACCTGCTCGGGCACGACACGGCAGCCGAGGAGGCAAGGGGTACGCTCCCTGCTCCTGGGGCATTTCAGACGAGCCACATGTCCGCCCGCTCTGTGTGGAATCAAGCAGGCACGCTCGCGGGACGATTCGTGGGAGAAGGGGCTCGCGCGAAGGTCCTGAATCGTTCGTGCGCCCTCGTGGCTTTCACTTCACTGAAACCCCATTCCTCGGAGATTCGTCCATGAAGTCCACGCTCGTTGTCGCGGCCGTCCTCGCGGGTGTCCTCCTGGGGGCTTGTGCGAGCCAGCAGCGGCCGGTTCGTGACGAAGCCCACCGTTGGGTCGACGACGGAGCCACGCTGGTGGATGTCCGCACGCCCGAGGAGTTCGCCGCCGGTCACCTTCCGGGGGCGGTGAACATCCCCGTGGATGACTTGTCCCAGCGACTCGAGGAGCTGGGCGCTCCGGCGAAGCCCGTGGTCATCTACTGTCGCAGTGGAGGCCGCAGTGCCCGCGCCGAGAAGCTGCTGAAGGAGCGTGGCTTCGAGCAGGTCCTCAACCTGGGCCCCATGTCGGCGTGGGAGTGATGCGCGGAGCCCGCGCCTCTGGAGACATCCGGGACGACCGCTCGTCCCACCCAGCGCATGGCGTCGGCGGCGGTCGTTGATTCAATCCGCCTGGCTTCGAGTCTCTTCAGTCGTCGTCATCATCCCCGTCGCCGCCACCGCCCCAGATGCCTTCGGCGGCTTCTGGCGTCGGCGCGTCGAAGGTGCAGGTCAGCTCGTCGCCATTCTCATAGTGGTAGACGAAGCGCCCGGCGGCGTGCTCGTCGTCCACCACGTCAATCGTCACGGAGCCCCTCGCCGGCACTCCAGTCTCCGCGTGGAAACCCTTCCCGGACTCCGACGCGGTGTCCCGGGTGCCCTCCCAGTTGACCACCAGCGGGTTGTCCTCCGGTTCAAGGCGGAGCTCCCTGTTGATGAGCGCCACCGTTCGCGAGGTGCTGCTCTCTCCATCGAGCAGGTTGATCTCCGCGCCAAAGGTCTTCAGGCCCGCATGACCGCGCGGGAGGTAGGTCAAGAACACCGTGTCGCCGATGTTGAGGTCCACGAAAACGGAGGCCTCGCCATCGATGGGCCAGTTCACGGACACGCCCAGGTGTTTGCCTCGACATTCTCCCGTGGCGTCCCTGCCTCCACACGCGGTGAGGAGCAGGGCGGCGGCCATCCATGACAGTGCTGCGCGAAGACCCAGACAGTTCATGCCTGCCATTCTAATACGATTTGGTTGCCCGCAGGCATGGGACCAGTTGTCTCATGGGCAGAGGCGACGGAGCCACCGATTCATCTGGTCCTTGTCCAAGGAGAACCCACCGGAGCGTTCCTCATAGAGGAAGGGCTTCAGCAGATATGCCAGCGCGGGGTACTGCGGAGGGATGCCCTCTGCTTTCGTGTCGAGGGCATCCGGCCATTCCCCCAGGGAAATCAACAGCCGCTCCTCGGGGAGGGGCAACAGGGACACCCCCGGGAATGCCAACTCTCTCCGCAGTCGCTCAATGCCGCCGAGCTGCCCGAGCAACGGCTGCCCCAGGAAGGTGAGCCAGTAGGCCCCTCTCGCCTGCGCCCCGATGACAGTGCTGGTTTCCCCGACATGGTAGAGGTCCAGGCCCATATATCGCGTGAGGAGATCGAGGAGCTCCGCCCGGGCCGCATACCAGGCGCCATGTGGCGAGACGAACGCGAGGCTCGCGTAGCCGAAGCTGAAGGGCAACTCCCGGGCGATTTCGAGCGCCAGGGCACGCAGATGTTCGGGGCCATGGGCCCGCAGGTATTCTGTGGGGAACGTAAAGGCCACGCTCGTGGCTGGATTCTGGGGGGTAGGCCAGGAGCGCTCATCAATGCGTCTCCCGTGATAGTCGAACTGGTAGCCACCGGCCTCGCTTGCATTCTCGAACAGCTCGACGACCCAGGCCGTTCCCCACGAACGTTCAAGCAGTTGTTTGCGATTGTGCTCCCACCCTTGATCGTCCAGTGGAACCATGTCTCCGTCATCAGACGAATACCAGTTCAGGGAGTTGGGAGGGATGGCTCGAACGTAGGTCCGCAGGGCGCGCCAGATGGCGGGGGCTACGTCCTCATGATTGCGATGGATGAAGAAGGAGAGAACCACTCCGTCGCGAGCCACCAGCACTCCACTCTTTGTCCGGAGACGGATGACTGGGATGTTCTCGCTCATCGAAGCACCACGCCCACGCGCGGGGAGACAATCACGGCCTCTCCGCCCAGGGCTGCTTCATAGACTTCGCCCTGACCCTTTCCGGCATAGGCGCTGTTGGCGCCATAGCGCGTCCACTGTGGAAGATTCGTGTCCGGGCAGGGGAACTTGAAGTCAAGGGTGACTGCGGACCGCAGCAGGTCGCGATTCGCGTGCAGAACGATATCTGGCTTGATGGTGCGCCAGAGTTCATGACCGCAGCCCTGGGCAAGAAGGCGTGCCTCCTCCTCCCGGCCTACGGTCTCAAGGAGCAGGGCATGGGGATAATAGCGATAGCGCTGCTCGATGCTGAACGGCTCGGGCCACAGTGAGGCGAGTACCTCGCGAGCACATTCGGGGGCGAGCGCGTGCTTTTGTTGTCCCAGGCGCATGGCGCGGGTGACGGGCTTTCCACACGTGTCTACATCTACTGCTTCGAGACATTCGTTCCGTGTCGGTGGGCGGTCACCGAAGAAGTGGGCATTTATCTGGCGCTCCGCCTGGATGGCGCATTCCACGAGCTGCTCCTCGAGTTCACCGACTGCATTGTCCTGCTTCAGCAAGACACGCATGACCGGGGCGAGCCGGGCGAGTTGCGAGGCCACTTCCTGGGTAGCGGCGGAGCCTGTCGCGCTCCTCGTCATCGCAGCGGCGTGGCGAAGACGCGCGGCGGTGTCCGTGTCTAGACGCAGGTCTCCACGGCCGGAGCGGCTCGGGCTGCTGGCACAGGCCGTCAGCAGGACAAGTGAAAGACACAATGGAAGGGAGCAATTCATTCAAGTGTGTCCGAGTATAGCGGGGAGGATCTTCTCGGCGTGCCCGAGGACCTCGACGTCGAAGTCAGGATGGCGAGGCTCCATGGGTGTGAGGTTGATGAGGAGCGTCCAGGCTCCCGCGTACTTCGCGCCCCGGACGAAGTTGGCCGCCGGTGCGACGCTCCCAGACGTTCCGATGGCGAGGAAGAGGTCACAGTCGCGCAGCGCCTTCTTGGCCGTCCACTCCGCGTCGACGGGGAGAGGTTCTCCAAAAAGCGTGACGTCGGGGCGGAGAGGGTGACCGCACACGGAACACGGCGGGGCCTCGTCGGGCTGTGACATGTCCTCGAAGGGGCTCTGCGTGCACGTCGGCTGGGAACAGCAGGTGCGCAAGAGCGAGCCGTGCAGTTCCACCACCTCCTGACTGCCCGCGCGGGTGTGGAGCCCGTCCACGTTCTGCGTCAGGAGCGTGAAGCGCTGGTCCTCCGAGAGCCCGCGTGCCCAGTCCGCGAGCGCGAGGTGCGCCGCGTTCGGCTGAGCGTCTCGCACGAGTCCCCGCAGCGAACCAAAGAGCTTCCAGATGCGCGAAGGCGCTCTCGCGAACAGCTCCGCGTCCGGAACCTCTTCCATTCCAGGCCGTGTCCACAGGCCACCAGGTCCCCGGTACGTGGGCAGGCCCGAGGCCACGGAGATACCCGCGCCGGTGAGCACCACGATGTGGCGCCAGGCGCCCGCTTGGAGCCGCTCGCGAAGTCGCTGCAACGTCGTCTCATCAGTGCGCATGTCGAGCCAGTCTAGCGACTGCCGGCGAAGAGGTGCTTCGCCATGAAGTCCACGAAGACTCGCAGCTTGGGAGACAGGTAGCGACTGGACGGCCACAGCATCCGGAACGTTCCCTGGTGCTGGCTGTGCTGCTCCAGCACCGTCACGAGCGAGCCGTCCGCGAGCTGCCGGCGGATGGCGAAGTCCGGGAGGCAGGTGATGCCAAGTCCCTGCTCGGCCATGAAGATGAGCGGTTCGATGGTGTTCACGATCGCTGTCGTCGGCAGCTCCAGCTCCTTGCGCCCTCGTCGCAGGGGCCAGCGCTCCAGCTTGCCGTTGCTCGCGAAGCGGTGGTGCAGGCACGCGTGGGACTTCAGGTCCTCGGGCTTTCGCGGCGTTCCCTTCCGTGCCAGATAGTCCGGCGAGCCGACGAGCGTGAGCCGGAAGGTGCCCAGCACACGCGCCATCAGCCGGGAGTCGCTCACCTCGCCCGCGCGGACCACGCCGTCGAAGCCCTCGTCAATCACGTCGACGAGCCGATCCGAGAAGTCGAGGTCCAATTCGATATCGGGATACGCGCGCATGAAGGCGCTCAGCGTGGGCATCATCAGCATTCCGACGATGGGCATGCTGACGCGCAGCCTGCCTCGCGGCGCGCCCTGGGTCTGCGCCAGCTCCAGCTCCGCGGCCTCGATTTCACAGAAGATGCGGCGGCAGCGCTCCAGGAACAGCGAGCCCTCCGGCGTCAGGGTGATGGTGCGCGTGGAACGGTGGAAGAGGCGCACGCCCAGCCGCTCCTCCAGTCGCGCGATGGCCTTGCCAATCGCCGATGAAGACACCCCCAACTGCCGCCCCGCGAGCGTGAAGCTGCGCGCGTCAGCGGCCTGCACGAAGGCATTGAGCGAACCCAGGCTGTCCATGCGTCACACCTCGATTGCGGACAGTTCTGTCCGATGTGCTCGGAACTGTAGCCCGATGGTCGTGAGTGGCCACCGAATCTATTGTCTCCGCCATCGACGTCGACGGGCGTCGCCTCGCCCGAGGGCGCAGGTCACCCGTCCTTCCCCTTCGCTGACTGGCGGCCTTCATGACTTCCACGACCCCGACCCGCGCCCAGGCGGCGCCCGCGCTCCATTCCACTGACGACACGCCCGAGAAGTCCGAGCGGTTGCCCATCGCCGGGCTGCTCGCCCTGGCCATGGCGGCCTTCATCACCGTGCTCACGGAGGCGCTGCCCGCGGGCCTGTTGCCGAGGATGAGCGCGGACCTTCAAGTCTCGGAGGCGCTGGTCGGCCAGTTCGTCACGCTCTACGCACTGGGCACGCTGCTGACAGCGATACCGCTGACGGCCGCGACGCAGGGCTTGAGACGGCGGCCAGTGTTGCTCCTCGCCATCCTGGGCTTCGCCGTCGTCAACACCGTGACGGCGGTGTCGACGAACTTCGTGCTGACGCTTGGCGCGCGGTTCTTCGCCGGCATGTTCGCGGGACTCTTGTGGGCGCTCGTCGCGGGCTACGCGGCGCGGATGGTGCCGGAGCACCAGCAGGGCAGGGCGATGGCGGTCGCCATGGTGGGGATTCCGCTGGCGCTCTCGCTCGGAATCCCGGCGGGGACCTTCCTGGGCGCCGCCGTCGGGTGGCGCGTCACCTTCGGCATCATGAGCGTCCTGTCCCTCCTGCTCGTGGGCTGGGTGTTCGCCCGGCTCCCGGACTTCCCAGGCCAGCGAGGGGAGCGTCACCTGTCGATTTCGAAGGTCTTCATGCTGCCGGGCATCCGGTCCGTGTTGTTCGCCACGCTCGCCTTCGTGCTCGCGCACAACGTCCCCTATACCTATATCGCGCCCTTCCTCGCACCGGCGGGCATGACGAAGGACATCGACGTCGTCCTGCTTGTCTTTGGCGTGTTCGCGCTCGTCGCCATCTGGGTCATCGGTGTGTTGATTGACCGGTGGCTGCGCGAGCTGGTGCTCGTCAGCACCGCGCTGCTCCTGGGAGTGTCGTTCGCGCTCGGCTTGTGGGGGAGCACTCCCGCCGTGGTCTACGTGGGGGTGGCAATCTGGGGGCTGGCCTATGGCGGAGCCGCCACGCTCTTCCAGACCGCCTCCGCGAAGTCGGCGGGGGAGGCCGCGGACGTCGCCCAGTCGATGATCGTCACCGCCTGGAACATCGCCATCGCGGGCGGTGGCATCGCCGGAGGCGTCCTTCTGGAGACGCTGGGCGCCACCGCGTTCCCCTGGCTGCTGGTCATCCTGCTGGTGCCCACGCTGCTCGTCGTCTGGCTGGCGAAGCACCACGGCTTCCCACCCGCACCTCGGCGCTGAGCCGCGACAGCCCGAGGGGCTATGCTTCAGACCCGTGCGTGCCCGCTCCCGGGCGCGCTGAGAGGCCGAGGGCGGACCATGAAGCAGCGGAGTGCCGTGTCGTGGCCAGGTCTGGTGGGTTTCGCCCTCCTGGTGCTTCCAGGTCGTGTGGTGGCGGACCACTCGCTCTACACGCTCGACTGGGAGGACAAATCCCAGGTGTTGGAGTACCGCTCATGTGGCTGCGCGGATTCGTGCTGGGTCGCGGAGCTGCGCGCGAAGAAGGGACGCAAGCTGCTCGCCGGGCTGCGCTGTGACTGCACGAGACTCTGGGGCATCCCGAGCCCTGGCGCGAAGGAGGTCGAGCACCGCCCCACCTGCGAGGGCTTCGACGAGGTGGGCAAGTTCGAACGCATCACCGAGGAGCTGCGGAAGGTGGTGAAGGCTCACAAGCCCGCGAAGTAGCCCTACGTCACAGGCAGGTCCTCCAGTCGCGTGGGCGCATGTCCCGCGAGCCGCTCCACGTCGGTCGTCACCTCCGACAGCTCGCCCGCCGCGATGGCCGTGTACGTGCTCACCCACGCGTCCACCTGCCACGGCTCCGCGCCGTAGCGGGCACGAGAGCGATAGGCCTCTTCGATGCTCTCCGCGTGGTAGCGGATGGGGCGCCCCAGCTTGCGACTGAGCACGGCGGCGACCTCTTCGAGCGTCAGTGATTGAGGGCCGGTCAGCGAGTACGTGCGGCCCCGGTGCTCCCGCGCATTCAGCAGCACGGCCGTGGCGACGTCGGCGATGTCCTCCTGCGCCACGGCGGCGACGCGGCCATTGCCCGCGGGGCCTCGAATCACCCCGTCATCCCCGGCCATCATCGGGAGGAAGTCCAGGTAGAGGTTGTCGCGCAGCATCACCGAGGAGAAGCGCTGCTCGCGCAGGCGCTGTTCGGTGGCCCAGTGGTCCCTGGCGAACGTGAAGGTCGCGTTCGGGGCCGCCCCGTAGAACGACGTGTAGACGAGCGTCTCCACGCCCACCGCCGCCGCTGTCTCGATGAACGCGAAGTGCTCCTCCAGCCGCGTCGGAGCCTCCTTCGCGGACACGAAGAGCGCCGTCTGGACGCCCTCCAGCGCGCGGGAGAGCGCGTCCCGGTCCCGATACGTCGCGACGTGGACCTCGGCCCCGGGCAGGGAAGGGGCCCGCTTCGCGTCGCGGACGATGAGTCGTTGAGCGACTCCCTGGTCCGCGAGCCGACGGGCGATGCGTCCCCCGAGCCGGCCCGTGCAGCCGGTGACGGCAATCGGTGTGTCCGCCATGACGTCTCCTCCGTGGAATGTGACGCGAGGGACTCAGCCAGGCCGCGTCGTCCCGATGATGGGCTCGAGCGTATCGCCCTTCTCCGAGTCCCTGGTCGCCTGGTTGATGGCCGCCCTGGCTTGGCCTTGCTCACGCATTGGCTTGCTCTCCCCTCGGTGCCAGTTCTGGCTAGGGTACGGATGCCCCCGTGGAGAGAGGAGCCTTGCCCGGCGCTTTCGGCGGGGAAGCAGGGAGGCTCGGCCCACGCCCGTTGCCTGGCGAGACCCGAGCCTCCCACGTTCCGAAGGGTGACTACCCGCCGCGCACGCTGATGCGGTAGGCGGTGC
The DNA here is from genome assembly GCF_013372595.1 of Myxococcus sp. AM011. Lineage (NCBI taxonomy): Bacteria > Pseudomonadati > Myxococcota > Myxococcia > Myxococcales > Myxococcaceae > Myxococcus > Myxococcus sp. AM011. The sequence goes on along the minus strand of NZ_JABXEM010000043.1, from coordinate 38,748 downwards.
TGCTGGTGCACTTGCCGACCTGTTGGACCACCGTGAGGATGTCCGTGGCCACCAGGTTCCGGCTCAGCAGGATGACGTTGCCGCTGCCGTCGCCAATCTCCTTGTTGCTGCTGTCGTAGACGCGGATGCGCGCGCCGGGGATGGCTTGCAACACGATGACGAAGTTGGTGCCCGCGAGCGGCTGGAGGATGCGCGGCGCTTGCAGCTCCTTGCAGCTCCCCGCCGGAGGCGTCTGGTTCGGCGGGCCCGCCTGGCAGAGCTTCTGCTGCGCGACCAGGACCTCGCCGGAGTTCAGGGCCCGGCCCAGGGGCGTGGCGAAGTCGTAGTTCGGGAACCAGGAGATGGGCGTGGAGAAGCCGCCCGCGGAGCCCACGCCCAGCACGTCGATGCTCGTCCGTGCGCCGTTGGTCAGCGAGCCCAGGCTCACCAACTGCTGGCCGGCGAAGGTCTGCGGCGGGTCGAAGGAGGGCGCGGGGATGCTCGCGGGCGCCTTCACGGCCTTCTGGGGCGCGGACTCCGGGCTCTTGTCGCCGCACAGGCCGATGACCGCCTTGTACTCGTCGCCCACGACGAAGGGCGTCTTGCCCGGGCGGATGGCTGTCCAGTCGGTGCTGGTCGACGACGAGACGGCCGAGCCGCCGTTCACCGTGACGGTGAGCTTCGCGCCCGGGACGTGGCGCACGGAGATGACCTCCGCGCACTCGTAGATGAGCGTCGGGTCGATGACGGGCGCGGGCAGGCCCGCGGGGTAGTCGACCTTGTGGTCGCGGACCTTGATCTCCGGTGAAGGGCCGGAGACCGCCGCGCCGCTCTCCTGCCGGGCCGTGACTTTGTCGCCGACGACCAGCGCGGGAACGTTGAACACCTCGTGGTCGGGATTTCGCGCGATGAGCGAGCCCACGTCGGTGCCGTTGATGGTCAGCGTCACCTTCGCGTCGAGCACCGCGCCGCGCACCGCGACCTGCGTCGCACAGGCATACAGCGGGTCGATGACCACGGGCGGCGAGAGATAGCCCGTGTCATCCGGGATGTTGCCCGGCACCGTCGCGCCTGTCGGCTTCGGCGCCTTGCAGGCCTTGCGCAGCGCATCCACGTGCGCGGTGTACTGAGAGCGGTCCGCGCCGTACGGCGGCATCGTCCCGGGCAGCGGAGGGCTCACCGCCGTCTCGAGGACGACAGCGCAGTAGCCGGGCAGCTCCTTGGAGAGCGCGGGGAAGCGGCGACCGGAGCCGCCCGCGCGGTGGCAGGTGTCGCAGCGGCCCTCGGAGGACACCGCCTCCAGCAGATAAGAAGGGCCCGGGTTCTGCGGCCAGTTCGGATGGACGATGGGCTCGTACCAGCCCGTCCCGAACAGGTCCAAGCCGATGAAGGGAGGCTTCTCGGGGTGGACGATGAAGGGATTCTCGCCCGCGTGGCAGTCCGAGCAGGTGCCCTGGCCGTTGGCTTCGAGGGCATAGCCTCCGACGAAGTCCTTGATGTCCACCTGCACGCCCCGGATGAAGGTCTTGCTCGCGGGGTTGTCCCAGAAGCACGCCTTGTTGCTGAGCGTGCCGAGGCAGATGACGCCGAGCAGGTCGATGGACTTGTCGTCGCGCAGATAGCGGGGCAGCGCGAGACAGACACCCGGCGGCTTGGTGCTGGTGTAGTGCATCAGCTCCGCCTTCTCGGAGGTGCTGATGAACTCGTCGTCGATGACGCCTCGGTTGACCCAGCCCGCGGAGAACATGGGCGGAGGAATGGGGACGCCCGCGGCGGCACACTCGCGGATGTAGGCGTCACCGCTGTTCTCGGTGATGGAGAAGGTCTTGATGCCCTGCGCCTCCAGCTTCCGCGCGACGTCGGCGCCCACGCCCTTCGTCTCGTGCTGCTCGGCTCGCTCCACCTTCGACGTGCTCAGATGCTTGAGGTAGTGCGTGCGCAGGGCCCCGTTGAGGGCGCGGATGCGCGTGAAGTCCTCGGTGCGCAGGGTGTCGTTCAGCCAGTCGATGTACAGCGCGTTGGCGAGGACCTCGTCGTCCACCTGGCTGGTGATGACCTTGCGCGGACCGTCGAGGTCGAGGCCGCCTTTCTCCAGGGCCTGTCGCCGCAGCATCTCCAGGAACTCCTGCTGGGTGCGCCGCACCAGTCCAAGGTCGGCCGTCAGGACCTTTCCGCCCTCGCCGAGGAAGGCACCGTGGCCGTAGGTGACGACGCGCTCCTCCGCCGAGGGCTCCTGACTCACGGGGGGCTCGGCGCTCTGGCAGCCGAAGAGGCTCGCCGCCATGACGACGGAGAGGACAAGGGTCAACCGCGTGTTTCCAAGCATGGGTCGTCCAGGGGAAGGAGGTGCGAAAGCGACAGACGGCACTCCCGAGCGGCGGAGCCGGGCCGCGAAATCCGAGGCCTGCCTTCGCTGAACGGCATGGCCCCGTTTTCTTCCCTCACCGCGTCTTCGTCACGGTGTCCTGGTCGTCGTTCCGCCCACCCACCAGGCGTGCGGAAAGCGTGGAGCCTCGTCGGGGACTTGTGGCCCCGCGCCCTGGCGCACAGCGTGTCCTCCAGAGGAGGTATGCCCATGGCTCAGCGTGGCTCGCGGCGGATTCGTTATGCGGTGGTGGGCGCGGGGAATCTCGCGCAGGTGGCCATCCTCCCGGCATTCCAGAACGCGGGAGAGAATTCCGAGCTGGTGGCCATCTTCTCGTCGGACCGAACGAAGCGTGAGGCGCTGCGTGAGCAGTACGGTGTTGAACACCGCGCGGGCTACGAGGACTTCGAGCAGGTCTGCCGGGATGCGGAGGTCGACGCTGTCTACATCGTGCTGCCCAACACGTTGCACCGCGAGTTCACCGAGCGCTCCGCCCGGGCGGGGTTGCATGTGTTGTGCGAGAAGCCGATGGCGACGACGGTGGAGGACTGCGAGGCGATGATTCGCGTCGCGGACGAGCACGACGTCCGGTTGATGGTCGCCTACCGGCTCCACTTCGAGGAGGCGAACCTGCGAGCCATCGAGCTGTTGCGCTCGGGCAAGCTGGGCGAGGCTCGGATGTTCTCCGCGGTGATGACGCAGCAGGCGCGCTCGGGTGACATCCGCACGCGTGCCGACGTGGGAGGCGGGGCCTTGCTCGACGAGGGGCCGTATCCCATCAACGCCGCGCGCTACCTCTTCGGGGCCGAGCCCACGGAGGTGGTGTGCTTCACGCAAGAGGACCCGGACGCGCGCTTCAAGGGCGTCGACGGCACGGCGTTCGCGCTGCTGCGCTTCTCCGAGGGGCGGATGGGCCAGTTCGGAATCAGCCATGCCGCGTCGGCGGTCTCCAGCTACCGGGTCGTTTGCGAGAAGGGTGACCTGCGCGCGGACCCGGGGTTCGGGTACGACTCCGAGCGCAAGCACTTCATCACCGTCGATGGGAAGACGGAGGAGCGGACGTTCGAGAAGCAGGACCAGTTCGCGCCGGAGCTGCTCTACTTCTCGAAGTGCATACTGGAGAACCGCGAGCCGGAGCCGTCGGGCTGGGAGGGGCTGGCGGACCTGCGGGTGATTGTCGCGCTCCAGGAGTCCGCGCGCACGGGGCGGGCCGTGAAGCTCGCGCCCTTCGAGCGGCGCCAGCGGCCGTCCATCGACCAGCTCATCGTCCGCCCGGCCATCGAGCCGCCGGAGCCCGTGAACGCGCCGTCGCCCACGGTGGAGTGAATTCAGGGGAGCGCGCTACTCGTAGTCCTGCTGGAAGGTCGATTCGATCCACGCCTCGATCTCCTGAGGACTGGCGGACGACCCCGGGCTGAGCGGGTGGCCGAGGCGTTGGTCCCGGGTGTGGGCCATCGCCTTGGAGTGGTCCCGCGCACTCGTCAGGTGTCCCTCCTCGAACGTCAGCTCGTGGACCTCACGCAACTTCCAGGCGGGCGCGAAGCCCATGTGGACCGCCAGCTCGCGGATGAAGTCGGTGCCGATCAACAGGCTCCCCGTGAAGGGGACTCGTGCACGCGTCGGCTCGTACACGGCGCACTCGTCGTTCGTCGGGTCATACCGGGGCGCATCGCCGAACAAGGGCGCACCTTGCCCGTCCCGGACCGTCTGCGTGTCGTCCGGGTGTACTCCGACATGGAGCCTCTCGAGGAACAGTCCTTCCTCGGTGACGCGGTATCCGCAGAAGAAGCCGCGCAAGCACGCGGTCGACTGCGCCACCGGCTTGAGGCCATGTCGCCCCGGGATGAAGAGCTCGGTGCCTTTCACCCCGGTGAGGCTGAAGGTCTGCTCACGATAGAGGACCGTGTCGGTGATCTGGGCGGTCAAGGGCTGTACTCCTGAGACGGCGCCAGGGGAGTATGGCGTGTTGGCTCCCGACTCCCCCAGCGTAGCGCGCCTGACTCCCAGCGGTCGTCACCCGCTCATGCAGTCGAGCAGCACCTGCGTGCGGTAGGGCTTGTCCCGCTGGGGGGGCTCCGGCATCAGGACCGTGCGAGCACATGGCACCACGAAGCGGTGGTGCAGCAGGGCCGTTGCTGTCTCCGTGGCCCGCTCGTAGTTGGACCACTCCAGCGTCATGACACAGGTGCGTGTCCTGCAATCGACGCCCAGCACGGAGAACGGGCGGCGCGTGCGCAATGTGTCCAGGTCGGCGCGGAGGCCCGTCGCGGTGGGGACGGCCCAGCCGGGTTGGATGGGCTCCAGCTCGTGTCGCTGGAGCTCACCCGCGTATTCGGCGAGCACCCGCCGCTGCTCCTCGGCGGGATCCTTCGGGGCCGGCGGAGAAGGTCGCACGGTGGCTTCCTCACGGACCGCGGGCGGTGCCGCGTCGGAGAGACTCACCGCGGAAGTGGAGCGGAGGGTGAGCGTGGCTCCCGCCGCGCCGACGGCACATGCCGCCAGCGCGAGGAGCACGCGTCCGGAAAGGAAGGGGACGGTGCGATTCTTCATGGCCTGGCCCTCAGCTCACGGCGTGTAGAGGGTGTAGCCCACCGACGAGGTGAACCCGACGTCGCCACGGCCCGGGAGCTGGATGAGGACGTAGGGATAGTCCCACGGCGCCGTCCGCCAGTAGTACAGCGCGTCCACGCCCGAGCCGCTCGTCATGGTCACGTTGTAGTAGCCCGTTGCCGCGCTGCGCACGGAGTTGCCGCAGCGGCCTCCCGTGGCCCACTTCCAGGAAGTGCAGGCCATCGCATAGACGTCGTGGCTGCTGTGGCCGTCGAACCCCTGGACGTTGACCTGATAGATGTTGTTCATCGCGAACGTCGCGTCCGTCACGACGGGGCAGCGCAGGTCGATCCACTGCCAGTTGATGCCCTCCGACCGGTTGCGCACGCCATGCGACGTCCCGTCGAAGTCCGCCTCGGGCCGGTCCTCGGTGCTCTGGAAGCAGGCGAAGGTGGAGGTCATGCGCTCGGCGGCGACGGCCGAGGCAAAGGGGGCCAGCAGGAGCGCGGGCAGCAGCGCGGAGAACAACGCGCGAAGTGAAGTCTTCTTCATGTTCAGCGGGTCCTTTTTCACGAGAAGCACCGTCTTGGTGCCCAGGACCGCATGTGCAACGCGAATGCCGCGCATTCCCCCAGGCCGCTCAAAGGCAAACACCTGAAAGGACTGAGACACACGGGCTTCGGTGCCTGGCACACGTGTGCCAGCTGTGCCAGGCGATGTGCCCGCCAGGGCTGACGAACGGAGGGGTGGCCGCGCGCCCGGCTGCTCCAGGTCACATTCCGGCGGAGAGGACTCCTGCCACTTGGAGACCAGACCTCGGGAGGGCCGACATGAGCGCCATTCAAATCATCCTCATTGGAATGCTGGGCAGCGCGCTGCAAGAGCTGCTGCACTGGTACGGACTGCGGGAACACCTGGGCACGGGGCGCTACAAGGCGCTCATGAAGTCCGCCCCCTATTGGGTCATCACCGCCTTGATGATTGTCGGCTCGGGCGTCGCGGTGGGGGCCTGGTTCGCGGGGGACGGAGAGATTCCCATGCGGCAGTACCTGGTGCTCGGTGCCGCGCTGCCCCTCATCTTCAAGAAGGCCGTGGAGGTCGTCACCGGCCCCAAGCCCGCCGTGGCCATGAGCAGTCCCAGCGCGTCGCCGGAGAGCGGCAAGCTCGCCGACTACTTCAAGGGCGCTGGAGGCTCCCGTCAGCAAGGACTGGCGTGAGTCGGGCCCCCACATGACCACGCAATGACAGCCTCGTCGCGGTGCTCGTGGGAAACTTCTCGTGAGGCTGCCAGCCAATGGTTTCCCGGAGAGGACTTCTCCGGGGCGGGCGGCAGTCAGGCTTTGACACCGCGTGAGTGGAAGATTAGGGAAGGTCCTCACGCGCATCTGGGGGGCCGGGACGCGCGGGAGAATGCCCATGACTTCGCGTCTCGTTTCCCTGCGCGTCGCCCGCTTCGCCTCCCTCGTCCTGACCTGTGTCCTGGGTGCGTGTACCTCCGACGACAAGCCGCCGGGCCCCTCGTCGCGTGCTCCCGGAGTGGCCCTGCTCCAGATAGAGAACGCGCAGGTGGCGCCCGGGGTGCCGGTGCGCTTGCGCTGCACGGCGGACGACCCGGATGGAGACCGGCTCGTCTATGTCTTCGATTGGGGGCAGGGTGGAACGCTGCCCCAGTCTCCAGAGGTCGACAGCGGGACGACGTCCGGCGTGGACGTGCCCATCTCCCGGGAGGGCACCTATCAGGCACGATGCCGCGCGGTGGACACGGCCACCACGGTGGGCGCGTGGTCTCCCCAGCTCTCCTTCATCGTCGGCGAGCCGCCACCCGACGGGAACCGGGGGCTCCAGGTGGAGGTCGTGGGGCAGGGGCGCGTGACGAGCACGCCCTCGGGTGTGGACTGCCCTGGCACCTGCTCCGTCCGGCACTCCGCCGGGACGAGGCTCACGCTGGAGGCCGTGCCCGCTTCGGGCTGGCAACTGCTGGGCACCTCCGCGTGTACGGGGACGGGCCGGAGCTGTGAGCTGCTGCTCGACGCCGACAAGGTCGTCACGGTGCGCTTCGCGCCAGCCCTCGACACGGCGTTGTCCTGGCAGCGCACGGGGGCGCAGTTGCCGACGTCGCCGGAGTGGAGTCCGGATGGCACGTTGCTCGCCGCCGTGGATGGGAGTGTGTCGACGCCGGGCATGCTGCGCGTCTGGGATGCGACGCAGGGCCGCGTCAAGCGCCAGACGGCGGCGGTGGCGCCCGCGCGCTTCTCCTCGGTGGCGTGGAAGCCCGGGAGCGGAGCGGTCGTGGCCGTGGGGCTGTCGACGGGCAGCGTGGCCGTGCTGGATGCGGTGACGGGCGTCACGCTTCATGAGTGGACCGTGCAGGCCGGCAACGTGCGGGCGCTGGCGTGGAGTCCCGACGGCACACGGCTGGCCACGGCGACGGATGCGAGCAAGGAGGTCCACTTCTGGAATCCCACCACCGGAGCGCGCGCGGGCCAGACGCTGACGGCGGTGGACAAGGTGCGTCGGCTGGCGTGGAGCCCTGACGGCGTCCGCATCGCGATGCAGGTGGGCATCCTCTCGCGGTGGGTGGAGTTCCATGTCGTGGGCACGCAAGGGCCGGAGGAGCTGCTGCCGGACGCGGCGGGCTTCGCCTGGAGCCCGGATGGCACTCGCTTCGCGGCGGGCTTCCAAGGCGAGGTGAAGGTGTACTCGACCGCGGGCTATCGCGTGGAGGCCACCCATGCGGGAGCCTGGGGACTGGCGACCCAGGTGGACTGGAGCGCGGATGGACGCTGGCTCGGCGTGGCGGGGTCCGCGGCGCGCAGTTTGTTCGTGCTCGATGCGGGCACGGGCGCAGTGGTGGTGGACGCCAGCCAGGTGACCACGGACCCCAACGCGCAAGGCTATGACGCGTTTCGCTTCCATCCGACGAAGCTCCAGTTCGTCGTGGTGGATGACCTGCCGGAGACGCTGGACGTCTTCACGGTGGACTCGGGTGAGGCGTCCTACAGCCGGCGCGAGGTCCTGTCGCACCGCTACACGGTCCGGGCGGCGGCGTGGCGCTCCTCGGGTGAGGTGCTGGCCTCCAGCGGTGACGAGGGCCGGGTGCGGCTCTGGAATCGCGCGGGTGATTCGCTCAGGACCCTCGATGGCCATGGCGGGCAGGCGGTGCGCGCGCTGGCGTGGAACACCGCCGGCACGCGGCTGTTCACCGGGGGCGACGACGGGGTCATCAACGCCTGGAACGCGGACGACGGGACGCTCGCGCAGCTCCCCATCCGGCGGGAAACGACTCCGGCCCTCGAGGTCTACCAGGTCGCGCCGAGTCCCGATGGCGTCCGCGTGGCGAGCGCCATGGGTGTCACCACCGTCGCCTCCCATCGCGGTGTCATCCGGGTCCACCACGTGCAGAGCGGCGCGGAGCTGTTCCGCTTTCCGGACGGCTCGCGGCAGGTGTTGTCAGTCGCGTGGACTCCGGAAGGAAGGCTCGTGGTCGCCTACTTCGACAAGAGCTGGGACGTGTGGGATCCGGTGACGCAGGTCCTCACGTCGGTCGCTTCCGTCGCGGACATGACGTCGCTGGCCGTGGCCTTGAGCCCGGATGGAACGAAGCTCGCTTTCGGTGGGCGTCCAGGCTTGTCCCTGTGGGAGGTCTCCACGGGGAGGCAGCTCGCGCAGACGCCGTTCGCGTTCTCGCCGGAGACACTCGCCTGGAGCGAGGACGGGCGCCGCGTCGCGGGAGGTGGGTCAGGCGGGCAGGTCTTCGTGTGGGACACGAGCGTGCCGTCGCTGCCGGCCACCGTCATCGGCTTCCATGACAACACCGTCTCGGCCGTGTCCTGGGGGCCCGGGGGGAACCTCGTGGCCACGGGCGGACGGGATGGCGCGCTGCGGGTCTGGCGCTTCACGCCATGAGGGCTGGGCTCCGCTTCGGCTCAGGTGGACTACGAGGGGGCGAGGGGCGTGAAGCGCGCGGCTCCTTCGTGCATGTCCACGCGGATGACCTCGCGGAGGTCGAAGGACTCCGCCAGTGACTCCGAAGGCGTGCAGAGCACGACCTGGGACAGGCGCGCGGCGGTATGCGCGGCCTGGACCTGTTCCCAGATGGCGTTCGGAGGCGGGTCCCTGGAGGGCTCCACGCGGAAGTGCAGGGTCGGCGCGTCCAGGCGCGGGCCGTCGTCGAACTGGATGTCGCGCAGGAAGCACCGCATCCACCACAGCCAGTTCGCCACCAGGTAGCCCACGTACCAGCCTTCCTGCTCATACGAACCGAGCCCGTCGGGGTGCTTGGGGGAGGGCTCTCGCGGCGCGAACTCGGGCAAGGAGGCCTCCGCCCGGGGCGCGTTGCGGTCCGGGTCGACGAGGAGGACCGACACGCCGGCGTTGAGCTCCACCGACTCCCACGTCACCTGCCAGGCGCCGTCCGTCCGCCTTTGCAGCTCCACGCCATACTGGTTGTCGACGAAGTCCAGCTCCACGCGCAGGGGTTGTGTCGACTGGAGGCCGTCGAGCACACCGGACGCGCGCAGGTGCTGTTGAAGTCTTCCTTCCGAGATCGCCTGTATCAGCGTGAGCAGCGCGGCGATGTCCCGCGTCGCCGTCTCCTCGGTGTCCACCAGCACACACAAGCTGGGCGGGCGCAGGTCGACGTCTCGGAGCGAGTGGAAGCCGGAGACACGCAGCTGGGTGAGTTTCATCGGCCCGCAGCCTATGCCAGTCCCAAGGCGTCCAGAGAAACGACCGCGGGGACGCCCGGCTGCACGGGGTGCGACAGCGGCAAACACCCGGAGTCGATGCGGACCGGGCCCGTGTGCCCGGTGGTGTCGCACAACGTAAACAAACCGACATCGCGTGCGCAGGCGCATCCGGGTGAACACGAAGTGGCTGGGAGGCCATGGTAGGTGAGCGGCGTTGCGTCTCGCCCCCCAGCCCTGGACGCGCTCTTCATGACAGGTGTTCTCCAGACTCAGCCCCCCGTCGAGGCCAGGCCCACGCGCGCCTCGCGCTTCGGACCGCCGCTTCCGCCCGGGACGTTCGCGGGCTTCATCGTCGCCGCGCTCGCCATCTTCGCCATCGCCGTCCTGTCCTACCGCTCGCTCGAGTCGCACTCGGGCGCCGCGGAGCTCGTCCGTCACACGATGGAGGTCAGCGAGCGGATGAAGACGCTGCTGTCCACGCTGAAGGACGCGGAGACGGGGCAGCGAGGCTTCCTGCTGACGGGCGAGCGCACCTACCTGGAGCCGTACGCCAGCGCCAGTCGCGCGCTCCCCGCGCAGCTCGAGCGCATCCGGGAGCTCGTGTCCGACAACGACTCCCAGCTCCAGCGCCTGGAAGCCCTGAAGCCACTCGTCGAGGCGAAGCTCGCCGAGCTCCAGGCGACCATCGACTTCAAGACGGCGGGTCAGTCCGAGGCCGCGCTCACGCGGGTGCGCACCAACGAAGGCATCGAGCTGATGAACCGGATGCGCCTGCTCGTCGAGCAGATGGAGAACGAGGAGCGGCGGCTGCTGGCGGACCGCAGCGGCGCCTTCCAGAGCACAGCGACGATGTCGCTCGTCGTCACCTGGCTGGGCTCCGCCTTGCTGCTGGTGCTGGTGGGCATCTCCGCGTTCATGACGTCGCGGGACTTCCGGGCGCGCTCCATCCAGGCCTGGATGCAGGAAGGCCAGACGCTGCTGGCCACGCGCATTCAAGGTGGCCCCCGGTTGGAGCAGCTCGGGGACCAGGTCCTCCAGTTCCTCGCCCGGTACCTGGATGCCCAGGTGGGAGCCATCTACCTGGCGGACAGCGTGGAGCACTTCCACCGCTTCGGGGGCTATGCGCTGCCGCCCTCGTTCCTGGACCCGAGCGCGCAGGCGCGGCCCGGTGACGGACTGGTGGGGCAGGCCATCAAGGAGAACCGCGTCTTCCACCTGCGCGATGTCCCGGAGGGCTACCTGCCCATCAACTCCAGCCTGGGGCAAGGCAAGCCCAAGCACCTGCTGGTGGTGCCCACGGTGGTGGACGGCAGGGTGAACGCGGTGGTGGAGCTGGGCTTCCTCCACCCGGTGCATGCATCGGACCTGGAGCTGCTCCAACGGGTGTCGGAGTCCGTCGGCATGGCGGTGCGCTCGGCTAATGACCGCACGCGCCTGGAGCAGTTGTTGGAGGAGACGCGCCGCCAGTCCGAGGAGCTGCAGGCCCAGCAGGAGGAGCTGCGCGCCTCCAACGAGGAGATTGAAGAGCAGAGCCGCGTGCTGCGCGACTCGCAGGGCCGCCTGGAGCAGCAGCAGGCGGAGCTGGAGCAGACCAACGCGCAATTGGAGACGCAGACGCAGTTGCTGGAGCGGCAGCGCGACTCGCTCACCATGGCGCAGACGGAGCTGACGGAGAAGGCGACGGAGCTGGAGCGCACCAGCCGCTACAAGTCGGAGTTCCTGGCCAACATGAGCCATGAGCTGCGCACGCCGCTCAACAGCTCGCTCATCCTCGCGAAGCTGCTGGCCGACAACAAGACGGGCAACCTCACCGAGGAGCAGGTGAAGTTCGCTCAGACGATTACGTCGGCGGGCAACGATCTGCTCGCGCTCATCAACGACATCCTGGACCTGTCCCGCATCGAGGCGGGCAAGGTGGAGATAGAGCCCGAGGTCGTCAGCGTCGCGCGCTTCGTGGAGAACGTGTCGCGCTCCTTCCACGTGCTGGCGCGCGAGAAGCAGATTGGCTTCTCCACGAAGGTGGACCCGGCCAGCGCGGAGTCGCTGGAGACGGACCCCCAGCGGCTGGGCCAGGTCATCAGGAACCTGCTCGCCAACGCGCTGAAGTTCACGGAGAAGGGCGAGGTGTCGCTGCACGTCTCGCCCGCGGGCCCGGGGCTGCTCTCCTTCTCCGTGCGGGACACGGGTATCGGCATCCCCGCGCACCTGCAGGGCCTCATCTTCGAGGCCTTCCGTCAGGCGGATGGCAGCACCCATCGCAAGTACGGCGGCTCTGGACTGGGCCTGTCGATCTCCCGCGACCTGGCGCGCCTCTTGGGCGGCGACGTGTCGGTGATGAGCGAGCCGGGGCAGGGCAGCACCTTCACCGTGACGGTGCCGGTGGCGCTCTCCGCCGCCTCCTCCGCGCCCATGCCCGCGTCCCCCAAGCGCGAGCTCGTCGCCCCCACGCCGACGGAGCGGGCCGCCCAGGCCGTGGCGAAGCTGCCGGCACCGGACTTCGTGGACGCGCCGATGAGGACGCTCCACTCGCCCATCGAGGATGACCGGGAGCGGCTCGTCCCAGGGGCGAGGCTCATCCTCGTGGTGGAGGACGACGCGCGCTTCGCGGAGATTCTGCGGGACCTGGCGCGGGAGCTGGGCTTCCTCTGCGTCGCGACGGACCGGGGCGGCGTGGCGTATGAGGCCGCCGTCGCCTACCAGCCGAGCGCCATCCTGCTGGACATGAACCTGCCGGACCAGTCCGGGTTGATGGTGTTGGATCAGCTCAAGCGAGACCCGAGGACGCGGCACATCCCCGTGCACGTCATCTCCGTGACGGACGCCTCGCGCGAGGCGCTGGAGCGCGGCGCGGTGGGCTACGCGGTGAAGCCGGTGAAGCGCGAGCAGCTCATGGAGGCCGTGCGGAAGCTGGAGACGCGGATGACTCCGGGAGTGCAGCGCGTGCTCGTCGTGGAGGACGACACCCGGCAGCGCGAGAGCATCGAGAAGCTGCTCGAGAGCGAGGACGTGCGCATCGACGGGGTGGCCACGGCGACCGAGGCGCTGGAGCTGCTCAAGCAGAACACCTTCGGCTGCATGGTGATGGACCTCAACCTGCCGGACCTCAGCGGCTACGAGTTGCTGGAGCAGATGGCGGAGCTGGAGACGGTCTCCTTCCCGCCCGTCATCGTCTACACGGGGCGCTCGCTCACGCGCGAGGAGGAGCAGCGACTGCGGCGCTACTCCAAGTCCATCATCATCAAGGGCGCGCGCTCGCCCGAGCGGCTCCTGGACGAAGTCTCGCTCTTCCTGCACCAGGTGGAGTCCAAGCTGCCGCCGGAACGGCAGCGCATGTTGCAGGTGGCGAGAGATCGCGAAGCGGCGCTGGATGGCCGGCGCATCCTCGTGGTGGAGGACGACGTGCGGAACATCTTCGCCCTCTCCAGCGTGCTGGAGCCCCGGGGCGCGAAGGTGGAGATCGCCCGCAACGGCAGGGAGGCCCTGGAGCGGCTGGCGAACAGCATGGCCCAGGTGTCGCAAGGCGTGGACCTGGTCCTGATGGACATCATGATGCCGGAGATGGATGGACTCACCGCCATGCGGGAGATTCGCAAGCGGAGCGAGTGGCAGAAGCTGCCCATCATCGCGCTGACGGCGAAGGCCATGCGTGACGACCAGGAGAAGTGTCTGGCCGCGGGGGCGAACGACTACATCGCCAAGCCGCTGGACGTGGAGAAGCTCCTCTCGCTCATCCGCGTCTGGATGCCCAAGGCGTAGGTCATCGCTTCACACATGGACTCCCAAGCCCAGGACATCGAGCTGAAGCTCCTGCTCGACGCCATCTACCTGAAGTACCACTACGACTTCCGGCAGTACGCGACGGTGTCGATGCAGCGGCGCCTGCAACTGGCGGCGGAGAACTTCGGCTGTCGGACGCTGTCGCAGCTCCAGGACCGGCTGCTGCACGAGCCGCTCATCTTCCCGTCCCTGCTCGACTACCTCACGGTGCAGGTGAGCGAGATGTTCAGGGACCCGACGTACTTCCGCACGCTGCGCGAGTCCGTCGTGCCGCTCTTGAGCACGTACCCGTCCCTCAAGCTCTGGGTGGCGGGGTGCAGCACCGGCGAGGAGGTGTACTCGCTGGCCATCCTCCTGCGGGAGGAAGGGTTGCTGGAGCGCACGCTCATCTACGCGACGGACATCAACCCGGGCGCGCTCCAGAAGGCGGAGGCGGGGGTGTATCCGGTGGACCGCATCGCCACCTTCACGCAGAACCACATCGCCTCCGGGGCTCGTAGCTCGCTGTCGGACTACTACACGGCGGCGTATGGCAATGCCGTGTTCGACAGGTCCCTCAAGAAGCACGTGGTGTTCTCGGACCACAGCCTGGCCACCGACAGCGTGTTCGCCGAGGTCCAGTTTCTCTCCTGTCGCAACGTGCTCATCTACTTCGACCGGGAGCTTCAGGAGAGGGTGTTGGGTTTGTTCAAGGATTCTCTGTGTCGCAAGGGGTTTCTGGGCCTGGGCGCCCGCGAGTCCCTGCGCTTTTCCCAGCATGAAGCGGCGTTCTCGGTGGTTTCCCGGGACGACCGCATCTTCCAGAAGGGGTAGACGTCTTGAACGCTCCCGGGAAGGAAACAGTGGATGCGGCGCCGCGGGTGAAGTGCCTGCTCGTGGATGACCTGGAGGAGAACCTCATCGCGCTCGCGGCGCTGCTGCGCAGCGATGACGTGGAGGTGCTCCAGGCGCGCTCGGGTGGCGCCGCGCTCGAGTTGCTGCTCGAGCACGACGACGTCGCGCTGGCGTTCCTCGACGTGCAGATGCCGGAGATGGACGGGTTCGAGCTGGCGGAGTTGATGCGGGGCATGGAGCGCACCCGGCACATCCCCATCATCTTCGTGACGGCGGGCTCCAGCGACAAGCGACGGCTCTTCAAGGGCTACGACACCGGTGCCGTCGACTTCCTCTACAAGCCGCTGGAGCCGCTCGTCCTGCGCAACAAGGCGGAGGTCTTCTTCCAGCTCCACCGGCAGAAGCAGCAGCTCGCGCGTCAGCTCGATGAGCTGTCGGAGACGCTGCGGCTCAACGAGATGTTCACCGCGGTGCTGGGGCATGACCTGCGCAATCCCCTGAGCGCCATCCTCACGGCGGCCGACCTGCTCCAGCGGCGCTCCGAGGACGAGGCCGTGAAGAAGACGGCGGGCCGCATGCTGGCGAGTGGCAAGCGCATGGGCCGGATGATCGAGGACGTGCTGGACCTGGCGCGCGCCCGGCTCGCGGGCGGAATCCCCCTGCGGCGCGGGGAGACGGACTTCGGTGTGTTGGTCCAGCGCATGGTGCAGGAGCACCAGTCCGCCACGCCCAAGCCTCCCATCGAGGTCATCCTGGAGGGAGACCTGGTGGGGGACTGGGACTCGGACCGGCTGGCGCAGGTGGCCTCCAATCTCATCGGCAACGCGATTCAGCACGGGGACACGAGCGCGCCCGTGCAGCTCCGGTTGGATGGGACGCACGCGGACGCGGTGAGCCTCACGGTGAAGAACCTGGGCGTGATTCCGCCGGCCATCCAGGCCCACCTCTTCGACCCGTTCCGGGGCGGAGCCCAGCGGCGAGGCCGCACGGGCGGCCTGGGCCTGGGGCTCTACATCGTCCATCAAATCATCCAGGCCCATCACGGACAGGTGGAGGTGGAGTCGGGCTCGAGCCCCTACACCGAGTTCCGGGTGAGCCTGCCGCGCCGGGGGACCGAGGTCATCAAGCTGTAGCCCGCGGTCCCTCCAGGCAGCGGGCTACTTGTACAGCACGTCGTTGACGCTGATGCCGCGTCCGCGCGGGAGGACCTTCTCGAGCGCGGCGAGGTCCTCGGCGGTGGGCGTCCACGTGCCGGCCCTGGCGTTCGTCTTGACCTGCTCGGCGGAGGTGGCGCCCGCGATGACGGAGCCCACGGTGGGGCGCGAGGCGAGCCCGCCGATGGCCACGTCGATGAGGGAGACGGAGCGCTCGCGAGCGAAGGCCTCCAGGCGCTCGACGGCGTCGAACGTGGCGTCGGTGAGCAGCCCGCCCATGTTCCAGTGCTTCACGCGGGTGTTCTCCCCAGCCGCCGCGCCGCGCTTGTACTTGCCGGTGAGCAGCCCGCTGGCGAGCGGGAAGTAGGGGAGCAGGCCGATGCCGTGGTGCTGCAGCGCGGGCACCAGGTCCTGCTCGACGCCCCGGCCAATCAGGCTGTACTCATTCTGGGCGCTGATGAAGCGCTCCAGGCCGCGCGTGCGGGACGTCCACTCCGCGTCCGTCACCTGCCAGCCCTGGAGGTTCGACGAGCCGAGGTAGCGGACCTTGCCCTCGCGGACCAGCTCGGTGAGCGCGCCCAGCGTCTCTTCAATCGGCGTGGCGGGGTCGGGCCAGTGGAGCTGGTAGAGGTCAATCCAGTCCGTGCGCAGGCGCCGCAGGGAGCGTTCGATGGCGCGCCGGATGTAGCGCCGCGAGCCGCGCGCGCCCCAGTCCGCGCCGTTCTCACCCTTCACGTCGCTGCCGAATTTGGTGGCCAGGATGATGTCCCGGCGGCGGGTGCCCAAGGCTTCTCCGAGCAGCTCCTCCGAGGTGCCATACGAGTCGGAGGTATCGAACAGGGTGATGCCCGCGTCGATGGCGGCATCGACGACGGCGCGCGTCTGCTTCGCGTCGATGCGCATGCCGAAGTTGTTGCAGCCCAATCCCACGGCGGAGACGGTGAGGCCGGAGCGGCCAAGGCGACGGTAGGTCATCTGCGTCATGTGTTGGCTCCTGTCTGCTGGAACGGCGAAGGTAGCGGGGCGTGCTCGGGGGCGCAGGGGAGAATGCAAGGCACCTGGGCCTTTGCGCCGCGAGGGTCCACCGAGGGGCGATGTCGAGGGCTGAACGCTCCTGCGCATCCCCGGGTTCGCGGAGCACCGTGAGCTGGAGCTGATGGTGCGGGCGGGACTCCCACCGCTCGCGGCGCTGACCCATGCGACGCGGGATGCGGCCGCGCTGCTGAAGCTCCAGGACCGGGGCACGCTCGCTGCCGGAAAGCGCGCGGACTTCATCGTCGTGGAGGGAAACCCGGCCGAAAACATCCAGGACCTCCACCGCATCATGGGTGTGTGGCACCGGGGACAACGTGTGTCGGGAGGCGTGGAGGAGTTCACGCCCTGAGCCGGCGGCCCCGGGAGTCGTGTGCCCGGGGCCCGCCGTCACGGTGCCTCCGTCAGAGCGCGCCGCCCTCGACATACAGGCGCTTGTGGTCGCGAATCTCCGCGAGCCGGAACGTCCCCGGCGCGGGCGTCTTCGCCTCGGGAGCGTCCGAGGGCAGCTTCATCAGCCGCTCGTACTCCTCGATGGAGACGCGCTCGCGCCGGGCCAGCACGCCGTCCAGGTCCGCGCGCGCCATCCGCTCCGCCGCCTTCTCCCCGACGACGCCGGAGAAGAACTCCGCCATGCAGCCGCTGCCATAGGACAGCAGGCCGATGCGCTGGGACGCGAGCTGCGCGCCCTCGCGATGCAGCAGCCCCGCCACCGCCAGGTACAGCGACGCCGTGTACACGTTGCCGATGCGCGCGTTGAGCCCCAGCGACGAGGCCACCTGCGCGTCGTAGCTGGCCGCGGACTTCGCCACCTCGTCGCGAGCCTCCGGCGTGCCGGGCCCAGGACCCACCGCGTCCTCCAAATCACAGAGGCGAAGCTGGGTGTGCGCCTTGCGAGCCATCTTGCAGAAGGGCACGTGGTAGGCGATTCGCGCGAGCTGCTCGCCGGGCAGGGCGCCCGACCAGCGCACCAGCCCGTGCTCCAGCGCCTTCTCGCGCCAGCCCCGGTACGCACCCGACAGGGCTTCCAGATAGCAGTTGATGGAATAGTGCCCGTCCACCAGCGCCTCCCGTCGGCCGATGGGCCGCCAGAAGTCGTAGACATCCATGGTGCACGTGCCGTTGAGGCCCAGGTCCAGCGCGAGGAGGTCCGGCTGCTCGGAGACGAGCAGCGCCACAGCGCCGCCGCCCTGGGTCGGCTCGCCCGCCGTGTTCAGGCCGTAGCGCGCGATGTCCGAGCACACGACGATGGCCACCTTGCCCGCGCCCGCGCCGGAGGCAATCCACTCCGTCGCGGCCATCAGCCCCGCGGTGCCGCCGTAGCAGGCGTGCTGCGTGTCATACGTGCGCATGGTGCGCGGCAGCTTCAGCAGGCCCTGGACGTGCGAGGCCACCGGCTTCGAGTGGTCGATGCCTGTCTCCGTGCCCACCACCAGCATGCCGATGCGGGACGTGTCCACGCCCTGCTGCTGGATGAGCCGCGCCGCCGCCGTCGCGGCCAGGGACACCGTGTCCTCGCCGGGGTCCGTGACGGCCATCTCCTTCGCGCCCAGGCCCGCGGTGAACTTGGCGGGGTCCACTCCGCGCGCGCGCGCCAGGTCCTCGATGTCGACGTATCGGGACGGCACGGCCACCGCCAGCGCTTCGATTCCAACCCGTTTCTTCATGAGACTCCTCGCTTCCAATTCGTGCCTCAAACCCCGGTTGCTGTCTCGACGGCTGCTCAGGCTTCGGGGGGGACCAGCACCAGCCGGCCCGCCACTTCTCGGTTTTCCAGCCGGAAATGGGCCCGGGCCGCTTCAGCCAGCGGCACCGTGTCCGTGACGAACTGTCGCACTCCACCGGTGGCGGTCAGCCGGAGCGCCTCATCCAGCTCCGCCTGGTTCGTGGCGTACGCGCCGATGATCTCCAGCTCTTTGACAATGACAAGCCCGGGATTGATTTGCACGAGTCCCGATTCGAGGTTGCCCACCACGACGAGCCGGCCGCCGGGTGCGATGCATTTCAATGATTGGTCAAAGGTGGCGCTGCCCACGATTTCAACCACCAGGTCCACGCCCGCACCGCTGGTTCGCTTGCGCACCTCCGCCGCGAAATCCAATCCTTTCGAGAGGATGACCTCATCCGCACCCGCATCCCGCAGCGGCTTCACCTTGGCTTCGCCGGACGTCACCGCGATGACGCGCGCGCCATCCAGCCTGGCGAGCTGCACGGCGGACATGCCCACGCCACCACTGGCGCCGGTGATGAGCACTGTTTCACCCGCCCGCACCTTGCCCCGCGTGCGCAGCGTGTGAACCGCCGTGCCCGTGGTGCAACAGACCGTGGCCGCCTCGGCCCAGGGCAGCGAGGCGGGCACCCGGCCCAGGCCCGCGACGGGCGCCACCATGAACTGCGAGTAGCCGCCGGGCAGTTCCTCGCCGAAGAAGCGATTGTCCCCCTTGCACAAGCTGTTTCGCCCGCTGCGACACAGCCCGCACTCGCCACATGACAGCCTTTGCAGCGTCGCCGCGCGGTCGCCTGTCTTCCAGCCTGGCGTATCAGGACCCACCGCCACGACTTCGCCAGCGGCCTCGTGGCCGAGAATCGCGGGGACGCTGGTGCGGGGCAGGTTGCCTCGGCGGTTGATGACGTCGTGATAGCAGACGCCACATGCGTGCACCTTGAGCAGCACCTCGCCCCGGCCCGGAGTGGGTACCGGGACGTTCTCCATCTTCAAATTCCCGGCTTCACCGAAACTGCGCAGAACAACAGCCTTCATCTCCATACCTCCGAGAGCAATTCCAGACACGAGTGGTGTCGAGGGTCAGCGACCGACGAGCTGTTCGCGGTATCCGCGAGGGTCCAACGCACGGATGGCTGTGATTGTGCGGGCATCCGGCAGCGACGTGACGGGCAGGGCCTCGTCCACGGTGAACTCGAAGCCGGTGCGCTCGGCGATGTCCTCCGCCGTGGCCCACGGGTGGCGAGCCGTCAACCGAGCACCGGAGGCGCCCAGCTCGAAGACACCCAGGTCCGAGATGAGGCGCACCGTGCGGCGCGGGTCCTGCGTCGTCGCCACCTGGACTTCCGGCACCAGGTTGCGGCGCGACTGGCGAGGCACCAGCAGCACGGGCCGATGCACCCACTGCCGCAGCGTCGCCGCGCCCGCGACGCCCGGGAACTTCGTGCGGGGTCGCGCGAGGCTTCCGCTGGCCGTCATGTTGGTGCGGCCGATGGCATCCACCTCGGCCGCGCCGAAGAAGACGGTGTCCACCCGACCGCGCCGCGCATGGTCGAACAAGTCGGGGATGGTGATTTCCGCCGAGCGGCCCTCCAGGTAGCCCAGGTCCTCGGAGGAGGGCAGCAGCGTGGAGATGTCCGGGTCCAACGAGCCCACGCAGGCCAGGTACGTCAGGTCTGGCGCATGGGTGGCCCGGGCCACGGCGATGGCGAGGATGGCGAGCGGCGAGGCGACGCCCGTGGCCACCACGGCGCCGTCTTCAATCTGGAGCGCGAGCAGGGCAACCACGGTCTCCGCGGGAGTGGGGTCGAACGTGGCGCTCATGCCGCCCTCCGCGTCTTCACCGAGGCGAGGAACTCCGCCTCACGGCCGGTCTCCGCGAGCGCCAGGTAGCGCGACAGCATGTCGTCGTCGTGCGGATACAGTCCGGTGCAGCCGGTGGGCAGTGCGCCGCCCGGTGCGAGGACGATGCGGTCCACCTGGAAGCCGGGAATCGTCGCGCGAGGCAGGCGCTTCACGCGCTCCTCCACCGTGGCAATCACCCGCCGCGCGGCGCCCGCGACGAGCAGGTCCGTGGTGGGGTCCTCGATGAAGAGGTTGCCGCGCTCATCCGCCGCTCGCGCGTGGACCAGCGCGACATCCGGGAAGTACGCGGGCTCCACCGGGACGCTCTCACCGGTGAATGGGTCCACCACGGTGCGCGGCGGCTCCGCGCTCGCGAGGCCCGACACATCCGCGTCCGGCGCGGGGATGAAGGGCAGCCCCATGGAGGCCGCGCGCAGCCGCTGGACGACGCGATACCCGTCGTGCTCGCGCCAGGAGAGGGTGTTCTGCTCAATCGCCCGCTTGATGCAGGGCATGGGGCGCACGCGGCCCTCCAGGCTCAGCGCGCCGAAGGCGATGTCCAGGTGCGCCAGACAGCCGCCCGCGACGAGGAGCTCGGCGGGCAGCGGGTTGGGCAGGGAGATGAGGCGCAGCCCGCGACGCTCCTGGGCAATCAGCTCCATCACCAGCGCCATGGGGGCGCGGCCGAGCATGAAGCCGCCCGTGGCCAGCGAAGCGCCGTCGGGAATCGACGCGACGGCTTCCTCCAGGGAACACCAGCGCGCGGTCTTCACGGCTCCTCCGTTCCGGAGCCGGAGCCTGAGGCGGCGCGGGGGACCACTCGCAGCGAGGAGACACCGGGCTGCCCGTCGACCGCGGCGGCGACGATGGGCGGGAAGAGGAGGTCCACCATGCCGTCGGCGATCTGCTCGTCCGACAGGCGCCCGTCGGGCTTGAACCACTTGTAGACCCACAGCACCATGCCCAGGAACGAGAACGCGCCGATGGTCGGGTCCACCGGACGGATGCGTCCCTGCTGCGCGGCCTGCGAGAAGGCCTCTTCCAGGAAGTCGACGTAGCGCTTCTTGCGGTTGTCGATGAACGCGCGCGCTTCACCGGTGAGCGTGGCGTGCTCGTGGAGGATGATGATGACCTCCTTGCTCCATCCGCGCGTCACCAGAAGGATGTTGTGGCGCATGCACGCGCGCAGACGGTCCACCGGGTCCGCGATGTCCTGAACGCGCGAGAGCACCTGCTCCTCGAACAGGTCCATCCCGTAGTTCATGATGGCGAAGAGCAGCTGCTCCTTGTTCTGGATGTGGTGGTAGAGCCCCGCCTTCGTCATCCGGCACGCGGCGGCGATCTCCTGCATCGAGGTGCCTTCGTAGCCGCGCTCGCAGATGAGCCGCGCCGCCGTCTCCAGGATGGCTTTGTAGCGCTCGCCCTCATCCGGCTTCCGTCCGCTCGTCGTCACATGTCCCTCGTCTTGATGGACTGTAAGTTTTCCCGAATCCACGACCTACCGACCGGTAGGTAGCACGCGAAAACGCAGTGTGTCAACGCGCGTGGCGGCGTGTAGGGCGGAGGCCGAGCGGAGAAGCGTCAGGAGTTTCAGGGGGTTGCGGGTGAGCTGGAGCTTCGGGGAAGGAGCGACCTGCTCGTTGCGACGGTTGTCGGGCAGGCGCCCTAACGTCGCGGACCTTCTCGTCACACCCCCTGGAGGTCCCGATGCGTCTCTCCCTGCTGTGGGCTGGAGCCGTTCCTTTGATGTTCGCCACGTCGGCCGAAGCTCAGCGAATCACCCCGATTGAGGGCAGCCGTTCGGTGTCCGCGAGCATCTCCGCGGTGGATGCGGTGACGCACGTGGTGGACTCGGATTCGCGCAACACGACGGCCTTCGCGCCCTTCAACGAGAACATCTCGCTGGATGCGAACACCCAGTACGAGGGCTCTCCGAGCCGCGTGAATGCGAAGGGCAGTGGCGCCCAGTCCTCGCGCATCACCGACCGGCAGATTGAAGCGTCGGTCTCCGCCAGCGCCGAGGGCCTGGCGAACGACTCCTCCGCGCGCGGGCAGGGCGTGGGCAACGCGGACATGTACCTGACGTTCGAGCTGAACCGCCGCGCGCGCTATGTGGTGACCGCTCGTGCGACGGCGACGTCGACGGCGTCGACCTCGGGGCAGCCCTTCGGCGGTGTCTCGAGCCTGCTCTACATCGCGAACATGGAGAGCGGGACGCCGGTGCTGTCGATTGACATCAGCGGGGGTGAAACGGAGTCGCTGTCGCAGACGGGCTGGATGCCGGCGGGGCCGTACACGTTCCAGGGCGACGTCTCCGCCCTGGTGGATGCCCAGCAGGGGCATGGCACGGCGTCAGGCTCGTGGGCGGTGAACCTGCGGCTGTTCTGCGCCTCGGACTTCAACGCGAATGGCGTGGTGGACGGCGTGGACCGCGCGGCGTTCCTGAGCGCCTGGAACGCGGGCAACGCGACGGCGGACATCGACGGCAATGGCGTGGTGAACCGCGCGGACCACGATGTGTTCATGCTGGCGCACGGTCGCGGCTGCTGAGCACGCTGAGCGGGTGATGACTTCGAGGCGGGCTCCGGGGCTGCGGGGCCCGCCTCTTTTCGTGGAGGCAGGCAGGGGTTGGAGCGACAGGTCGCGCAGCCAGGACACGGTCCTGACTCGATGCGTACCTTGATGCCATCCGGGGTGGTGGATAGGGGAAGGGGACGACAGTCATGGCTCCACGTCGACAGGCTGACATCCTCGTGGTCGGTGGAATCAACACGGACTTTCTCGTCCAGGGGCCTCGGCTCCCGCGCGTCGGAGAGAACGTGGAGGGGCATCTCTTCCTGGAGAGCCTGGGCGGAAAGGGCGCCAACGCCGCCGTGGCCGCGTCCCGACTGGGCGCTCGCTCCACGCTGTTGGGCCGCGTGGGCATGGATGCCCGGGGGCTCGCGCTGCTGGAGCAGTTGGTGGGGGAAGGGGTGGAGACTGGCGCCGTGGCCAGGGACCCGGGCTTCTCCACGGGCGTCGTCATGGAGATGGTGGATGAGGGCGGACGGAGGCAGAGCCTCTCCGCCGAGGGCGCCAACCGGCGGCTCACCGTCGCCGATGTGCTGGCCGCGGAGGACCGCATCTCCAGCGCGGATGTGCTGCTGGCCCAACTGGAGGTCCCGCTGGGCGCGGTCATCGCGGCGGTCCACGTCGCTCGCGCCGCCGGCACGCATGTCGTCCTGGACCCCGCGCCGCCCAGCACCCTGCCGGAAGAGCTGCTGGAGGCGGTTCACGTCATTCGTCTCAACGACGCGGAGGCGGAGGTGCTGACGGGACTCGAAGTCGTGGACCGCGACTCCGCGCGCAGGGCCGCGGAGAACCTGTTGCGCCGAGGCGTGGGCACGGCCGTGGTGGCGGCGCCCCAGGGGACGCTGCTCCTGGGGACCCGGAGCGAGCTGTGGCTGCCGAACCTGCCCGTGGATTGGGTGGACACCACGGGCGCGGGGGATGCGTTCTCCGCGGCCCTCTGTGTCGCCCTCGGCGAACGGCGCTCGCTCACCGACGCGGCGCGCTTCGCTCACGCGACAGCGGCCCTGGCCACCATGCGGCTGGGGGCCATGTCTGGGTTCCCCAACCGCGATCAGGTGGTGTCGTTCATGGCGCGCATCGACTCGCTGGCGCTGTCTCCGGAGCCCGTCTCCTGGTGAGGAGGGGGCTCCGCCAGCGACAGCTCGCCTCTCGTTGCCTACGCCCTGCTACTGGCCCGCGATTTCATACGGTCTCAGAGACACCACCGCGTTGCCGCGTGCTCCGCCGTAGTTGGTGTAAGTATGGTTCTTCTCCAGGGTGTAGTACGAATCGACGTAGTCATCGTCGTTGCTGAACCATTCACCAGGCATGCGATTCACCAGTTCGCTGCCCAGGCCCACCAGGGCGGCGATTTCCGGATGGCCCACGGCCGTCAGGATCTGGCTCGCGATCGTGAACAGATAGCTCACCAGCTCTTGATAGTTGGTGTTGTCGTCGTGCTCCATGAGGATCACGTTCGCCGCCGCCCAGCGGTAGCGGTCCCAGAAGATCAGGACCTGGTTTGGCGAATAGGTCCTCCCGTCTGTATCCAGATAGGGCATGTCGACGATATCCAATTGCGGCTCGTCGCGGCTGGGGTCAACACCGTTGACGATGGCATAGACCTCCGCGTCGCCGGAGATCCACGGCTCCTCGTCGTCGTTCAGGTAGATGCGGTCGAGCATCGTCACCGGCGTGCTGGTCGCCGACGCGCTGGCGGCCTGGAGCGACGGCATGGGACGCTGGCCGAGGGCCACGAGGCGCTCTCGCATCAGCTTCACTCCGGCGGCCAGGTCCTTGCGCGAGTCGATGTCCACCACCAGCACCGGTCGGTCGGGCATCTGGCGCACGTCGAGGCGATGCACGCCGCCACTGCGGTCGAAGGCCTCGATGAATCGCCACTGGGAGTCATTCCCATCCGGCTCGTACGCGTAGAGGGGCTCAACGCCTTGCTTCAGCGCCGCCAGCATGGACGCACTGGCGAGACGAAGCTGCAACAGGCTGTCGAGCTCGCGCTCCAGGCCCTTGCGCTGGCGAATGGTCAGGTCCGCTCGCCCCACCACGGCCGAGACAGAGGCCGGAGCCGACGCCGTGCTCAGCCATTGCTTCAAATCCACCGCGAGGTTCTCACGACTCAGGCGAGAGGCGAGGTCCCGTCGCAGCACCGCGTCCTGCTTCGCCAGAGTCAGCGCCAGCTCGCGTTTGTCGGCGGCCAACGACACGCTGATGCGTTCGCGCAACGCCGCTGAATTCAAGGCAGCGGCTCGCGCCTGGTTGGCTTCGCTGAGGCAAAGGAGCAGCGCGACGACCATCCCTATCCGTTTCATTGGATTTTTCCGGTGGTGGGGGTGATGGGCCAGCCGCCGTAGGCGCACGGCGAGTCTGTCCCAGACACAATTGAGCACAGCCCACACTCCGAAGTCGAACGCCCTCCACGGTGAAGCGGGTCTCAACTGACAGCATGTTGAGTCAGTCAATCCCTTCGGTTGCGACACGCGTGTATCTCTTCAGCACCCCTATCCGTCTGATGCGCTCAACGAGCACGACTGTCGGGCGGGGCGGCGTCGCGCAGGCGCTCGGCTTCGAGTGAGTCGTAGACCTCGCGAACCCATTGCTCGGCCATCGTGCGGGAGGTGTCGGATACCATCCGGGCCTTGTCCTGGGTGTCATCCTCGAACGGCACCACGGGGTTCTTCGCATCGCGCGCTGCGGCGTCGGCCAGTAGCGCACACTCGGAAGCCGTTGGCTCCAGCTTGAAGAGGTCCACGAGATGGGACACGGCGCTGTCCTGGAGCTGACGGTAGTTCAGCAGTCGCGCGGGCCCCTGGCGTTCGCGATATGCCCGCAGCCCCGCTTCGCAGAGTCGCGCGAGCACTCGGGCGCCATACTCCTCCAGCGACAACTCCGAACGACGCGCCGCGTCCAGGCCGAAGCGCGCTGACTCCAGCACTCCGGGCAGCATGTGCGCGCCCCGGTGCTTCTGATGTGAGGCCATGACCTCCACCGGGTCTCGATACAGGAACAGCCACGGCACTCCGGGAAACGCCTGCTGGAGCAGCGGCAGCTCCAGTACGTGCCACGCATCCAGCTTGAGGAAGACGCCCTCTTCCTCGGGGTTCCGCCGCTGACCGAGCGCCGAGACGACCGCGCGAAGCCACTCGATTCGCTGCGCGTCGGTGACGTGTCGAAGCCGCAGGTGCATGCGCAGGACGACGTCCACGGGGCTCGCTTCAGACAGCACGATGTGGCGAGGCAGCGCGGCGAGGAGCTGCGCGAGTAGCGTCGACCCACAGCGGGACATGTGGAACACGAGGCCCCTGAGGGGCAACCCCGGCCTTACGGCCTGCCGCGCCACCAGCGTCTCCATCGACGTCTGGTGTCGGAAGAGCAGGGCGAACGGGTTGCGGAGCCTGCGCTCCAGCGTCTCGTCGAAGAACGGGTCCGTGAAGCGCTTGTCGCCCAGGTGGCACCAGTCGACGCGAGGCACCTCCCCATCGACACGGATGCGCGCGGGAATCCAGCCCTCCAGTCGCGCGTCATCCGGCGCGAGGCTCATACCCAGTCTCCGAGCCAGCTCCGGCGCGCATCCCGGATGATGTCCTTCAACTCCTCCGCGCTGAAGTGACAGCCATGCTCCGCGCCCAGGCGGGTCGCCAGCGCGAGGAAGGCCGATACCTCCATTGGAGCTCGCAGTGCCTCCTGGAGCGACAGGTCCTCCAGGACGTGCTGGCGGAAGCGCTCGAAGCCCTCACGCGACACGGGCGCCGCCAGGAGCCATGGCCTGTGCAAAGACCTCACGGAGCCAATCATCCACCACGCAGTCGAGCACCAGGTGCACGCGGTCCGTGTCCCCGAAGTTGTCCACGCGGTGGGGGAGGTTGAAGTTCAGGTACCAGCACTCGCCGGGCTGGAGGTCCACGCGCTGGCCCGCGAGGACGAAGGCCACGTCGGGATGCGTGACGATGGGGATGTGGAGGCGTACCTCGCCGTCCTCGAAGCCCAGGTTGTAGTCCGTGTGCTCGCGGATATTCGCCCGCGCCGCGAGCTTCAACAGTCGCGCCGAGCCGATGGGACATTGGAACGCCGCGAGCGCCTCGCGAAACGCGGGGCAGCGCCCGAGCAGCGGTGTGTCCTCGTAGCTCTGCCGTGCCGTGGGGTCGGGGTAGAGCCGTCCCTCCATGCCACCCACGGAGCGCAACGGCACGCCGCTCCAGTCGCCCTCGTAATAGCGGGTGTTGAAGTGCGGCACCCACGTCTCCGCGGGCAGTCGCGCCAGTTCGTCCCGCAGTCGCGCCGCATCGAAGGAGAGAGGCAGTCGGAGCCGGTCGGGCACGGGTGAAGGGGCCATGCGGTGGAGTTCTACACCGTTCCCCTGTCCCTCGGCTCAGCCCGGGGTGCCCGCCCTGGCTCGATACTCGGCCTTCGCTCGCGCCAGGGCCGCGTGGGCTCGGGCCAGCGTCTCGCGAGGGTCCTCTTCACCCGCGACGGCCACCACGGCGCTGTGGAGCTCGAAGGACCCGAGCTCCTCATGGAGCCGGGCGCGCACGGCCTCCGTGGCCTCGGCATCCTGGCCCGGCAGCGCCACGAGTAGCGAGCCTCCCTCCCAGCGCACCGCGAAGCCGGTCGGCGCGCCCACGTCCTCCAGCCGCCGCGCCACGTCGCGCAGCGCGCTGTCTCCCACGTCGAAGCCCTGCCGCAGGTTGAGCCGGCCCAGTCCCACCAAATCCACCAGGAGGACACCGCACGGCGCGCCGTCTCGACGGCAGCGACCAATCTCCCGCAGCAGGCGCTCCTCGCCGACGCGCCGCGTGGCCAACCCCGTGAGCGCATCCACGCGCAGCATCCGCCCACGGTCATCCCGGGGCGAGGTGCCCCCCAACTCGGAGAGCGTGAGGAGCTGCGCGATTCCGCCTGGAATGGGGAAGGGCCGGGCCACCCAGCGAATCCTTCGCGGACGCGGGTGCTCCAGCGAGAGCGTCAGGTGCAGTCCCCGTGAGGACTCCGACGCGAGGTCGAGCAGCAGCGAGCGGCCGGAGGGGTCCGCCGTCAGTCCCGCCACGTGTTGACGGAAGGCGTCGAACGTCAGCTTCGGAATGCCCTCTAGCGGCAGGCCCAGCATCTCCGACAGCGCGGCGTTGCCCGCGAAGGGTTGCCGTCCGGGCGCCACCAGCAGCGTCGCCACGTCGAGCGCTTGGATGGCGTCGCGGATGTGCGCCAGCGCGGCGACCTCCGAGCGCGAGGGCTCCTGTCGCGAGCGCCCCAGGTCCCGAGCCTCCATCCGCGCGCGGGACTTGAGCTCCAGGTCTCCCGCCACGCGTCGGGCAAGCTCGCGCAGCGCGGCCAGGTCCTCCGTGCCGAGCACGAGGGGCCGCGTGTCGATGACGCACAACGTGCCCAGGACTTCTCCACTCGGCGTCACCAGCGGAGCCCCCGCGTAGCTGCCGACGATGCCGTCGCGCACCAGCGGGTTGTCTCGAAACACGGGATGGCGCGTGGCGTCCGGGACGACCAGCGACTCGCGGCCCATCACCACGTGGTGACAGAAGGCCCAATCCCGGGGCGTGCCCCTGTCTCGCGCGAGCGCATGCGGCAGCCCCACGTGCGCCTTGAACCACTGCCGGTCTCCCAGCACCAGCGTCAGCAGCGCCACGGGCACGGCGAAGGCCTGCGCCACCTCGGTGACCAGCTCCTGGAGCTCCGTCTCGGGCGGGCCCTCGTCCACCAGTCGCATCGCTTCGATGCGCTCCAGTCGCTGGCGCTCGTCGTCTGTCGAACTCTCCGCGGGCGTGGAGGGCAGGGGCCGCTGGCCCGCGAGGACGCGACGCACGGTGTCCCGCACCGCCTCAACGGGCGCACGGCGGCTCAAGAGCGAGTGGATGCCCAGCGTGTCCTTGAGCTGCCACGCCCGCACGCGCAGCTCGTCGAACGCCGTCACCACCACCACCTGCGTGGCTTCCGCGTCCTGGCGCTCGCGCAGCCAGGTCAACAGCGAGAAGCCATCCACACGCGGCAGCGCCAGGTCCGTGAGGAGCAGGGCGGGGGCGCTGCGCTGTCGCACCACCTCCTGCGCCTCCGCGCCATCCCGAGCGAGCACACCCTCCAATCCCTCTCCGGCGACGAGGGCAAGCAGGCCAGCGGCTCGGTGTGGGTCAGGCTCGGCGATGAGGGCATAGCGGGCCATGTTTCACGGATGCTGCCACGGATGGCGGCTCACCGGTTACAGGGCCCGCACCCGTCAGGTTGCCCGGGTGTCATCAGTGGAGGAGGACCTACCGGGACTCTCCTGGAGGCACGGGGGCGGCCTGGGGGTAGCGGACGAAGAGGCGACGCAGCGCGCCCCGCTGACGGCCCAGTTCCTCCGTGCGCGCCGCCGAGTCCACCAGCAGCATCAGCCCCAGCCCCACGCACGCCGGAATCAACGGCAGTACCCAGCCGAAGTCCGCCGCGAGCCAGCCCACCAGCCCGACGTGCAGCACGCCGAACCCGAGCGCCGTCAGGGCCACGGCGCGCAGCGTGCGCGCGCGTCGACACCGCCAGCCGAAGAGCAGCACCACCACCGCCGTCTCCAACAGGCCCGCCAGCGCCACGAACCCCGACGAGCGCATCATCCGCTCCGCGCGCAGGTTGTCCAATGCGAACGCGTGAATCTCCACGCCCGGCACCGCCACCTGCCCGGGGAGCGTGCTCTGGCCATGGAGCCCCGTCGCGGTGACTCCCACGAAGAGCGTCTTGCCTCGCAGCGCCAGGTCCAGTCCCACCGAGCGCGGATCCGCCTGGAGCACATCCGCCAGGCTCACCCGGGGCAGCCAGTCCGGCGCGGGCAGGCGCATCAGCGGCGCGCCGTCGTCGACGGTCGCCCGACGCAGCAGCGACTCGAACTGTTCGGGCATCAGGCGCAGCGCGGTGGCGAGGGCCAGGGAGGGCCAGACGTGCCCGTCCACGCCGACGACGTAGGGATAGCGGCGGATGACGCCATCCGAGTCCACCAGCATGTTCAATGTGCCGCTGCCCTGCGCCGCCATCCGCAGCGGGGCGATGCTGCCAGCGACCTCCAGGGCCTGCAGTCGCAGCGAGTCCACGGGCAGCGGCAACGGCGAGCCGAGCGCCCCGTCCACGAGCGGCGGCATCATCGATACGTCCTCGGTGAGCGCGGCGGCGCCCAGGATGACGGTGCCGTTCTCCGCGAGCGACTCCGCCAGCCGGGCATCCCCGTCCTGGGCATGCAGCCGTGCTTCCAGGTCCGCTACCAGCGCCGCGCCCGCGGGCTGGTCCGCGAGGCCCGAGTCGCGCAGCGCCCCCAGCACGTCCTCGCCCAACTCCAGCGCATCACGTGAGCCGGGCTGGTCGAACACCACGTCCACCGCCACCGCCGCGGGACGCTGGGTCGCCATCGCGCGAAAGGCCCGGGCCCACGTCGCGCGTGACAGCGGCCACCTCTCGCCCAGCGCGGACAACGCCCGGTCATCCACCTCCACCAACACCAGGTCCGCGCTCCGAGGGACTCCCGGCAGGAGCCGACTCACGGCCTGGTCATACAGCGCGCGCTCGAACAGCCCTGGCGCGCCCCCCGTCACCGCCGTCACTCCCGCCAGCGCGAGCCCCACCACTCCCGCCAGTCCTCGCCACATCGCGGGGGATGGGCGAGGGAGGCGGACACCACGCGCGGGTGACTCGGGGCTCGGAGGCATCAGTGGGCTCAGGGGCGGAGGTCGAACGCGAAGATCTTCGAGGGGAAGCCGATGAAACCATCAGCATCCACCGGAAGCACGCGCCAGAACCACTTGCCCGTGAGGTCCGTCGGCACGGTGAACGCCTGTCCTTGCGCCTCGTACGTGCGCACGCTCGCGGCGAAGTCCGCGGTCCGGCCCAGCTCCACGCGGTACGTCTTCGCGCCCGCCACCGTGAACCACTCCAGCTTCGGCGGCGTGGTGAAGCTGCCTCCTCGCGGCCCGTTCAGCAGCGGCGCGGTAAGCAACGGCCGGGGTGCCTCCGGCGCGGCACCGGGCAGCACGCGGGAGCCGTGGCCTCCAGCCACCTCGACCTCGCCCAGGTCCGCGCCCAGCGCCACCTTGCCCTCGAGCGTCTCCAGGCGGCTGCCGCCGTCCTCTTGCGCCGACACGCGGAACTGCGTTCCCCGCACGCCTGCCACCGCGCCTCGCGTGCGCACCTCGAACACGGAGCCCTCGCCGCCCGGCGCGGCCACCGTCTCCACCGTGCCGCGCATCAGCTCCAGCCGCACCACGCGCTTCGAGTTCGCGCCCAGCTCGATGGCACCCAGGCGCAGCAGGCTGTCCGCCGTCACCCGCACCCGGCTGGTGTCCGCCAGCTCCAGCTCCGCGCTCGCGTCCTTGCTCGTCTGGAACAGCTCCCCCGTGTAGAGCGAGTCCCCCACGCCTCGGGGCCGCAGACTGTCGGGGCCAGAGCCCGCGGAGACCTCTCCACTGGCCGCGCGCACCTGGGCCACGCGGGGCTGCGCGGGACGCTCGACGTAGGCGAGCTGGAGCTGGCCCGGCTCTCCCGGTACCGCCGGAGGTGCCACCGCGGACACGCGCGTGCGCGCCACGCCCGCGGACACCAGCACGTCCGCCGCGGCCTTCGCCACCGCGAGGCCCTGTCCATCCAATCGCTCCGCGTCCGGCAGCCGCGCGGCCACCGTCACCGAGCGGATGGCGGGTCGCGACGCGAGGGCCTCCGCCACGTGCTTCAAGCACGCCTCCGTCGCGGGCCCCTTCGGCTCCAGCTTGCGTCCCAGCTCCATGCGGCCGTTGACGAAGCGCAGGCCGCCGCACGCGTCACCCTGTGCCGCGTCCTGGGCCCAGGCTTGGGAGCCCGACAGGGCGAACACCATCAACCAGGGAAGGGTCCGAGTCATGGCGTGGCCTCTCGCGCCGAGGGCTCGGCGGTCTTCACGATGTTGAACTCGACGCGGCGGTTGTTCTCCCGGCCCCGCGTCGTCGCATTGCTTTCCACCGGCTTCGCCTCGCCGTAACCCACCGCCTCCAGGCGCTCCGGCGCGGTGCCGGACTTCACCAGGAACTCGCGCACGTTGTTCGCGCGGCGCTGGGACAGGTCCAGGTTGCTCGTGTCCGAGCCCTGGTCATCCGTGTGTCCCTCCACGCGCACCCGCTCCAGTTGCGGGTTCGCCTTGAGGACCGCGGACACCTGCGCGAGCAGGCTGTACGACTTGGGCAGGATGACGTCCTTGCCAGTGGCGAAGTAGACCTTCTCGAGGATGACGATGCGCGAGCCTTCCAGCCGCACGCTGGACTTGCCCTTGTCGGGGCACCCGTCCTCGTCCTTCACGCCGTTGATGGTCTCTGCTTCCAGCGGGCAGGCATCCACCGCGTCCGGCACGCCGTCGCGGTCATTGTCCAGGTCCGGGCAGCCGTCCGTGTCCTCGAAGCCGTCCATGTCCTCGGGCTCGATGGGGCAGCGGTCCTCGGTGTCGATGAGCCCGTCGCCATCGGTGTCCACCGCCGGGGGCGCCAGCGTCAGCGGGGTGCTCTGCGTCGGAGTGGAGCCGGTGCCCGTGGGCGCGGTGTGCTCGTCCAGCGCGTCCGGGCAGCCATCCTCGTCCTGATAGCCGTTGAACGTCTCCGGCTCGCCGGGGCACACGTCGGGGCCATCCAGGATGCCGTCGTTGTCGTCATCCGGGTCCAGGCAGTTGTCGTCGTCCTGGAAGCCATCGAAGTCCTCGGGCCCCAGCACGCAATGGGACGGGGACGTGGCCGCGGGCGACGAGGCAGTCCAGGCGAGTCCTCCGAGCAGGCGGAAGCCCGGCGTCCCGTAGCCTCGCGTGAGGCCCGGTCCCGCGCCCACGTGCGCCGACAGCTCCTTCGTGACGCGGTACTTCACCGCGCCGAGCGCCTCCAGTGGACGCTCCTCGGAGTTGGACTCCTTGAGCCCCAGCGCGCCCGCCAGCGTCGCGGCGACGGACAGCTTCTGCGTGAGCGGCACCTCCGCGCCCACGCCGTATGTGAATTCATTGCCCACGCGCAGGTTGCGCAACTGCTGCTCGCCGCGCAGATTCACGCCGACGTTCGCCAGCAGGCGCAGCGAGTCACCCACCCACTCGGCCGCGAGCCTCGGCTGGAAGGTGAGCCCCTTGGCGCCCAGGTAGTCCGCCGCGCCCGCCGTGGGCAGCGTCACCGGGGCGACGAGGGCCAGGTGCAGGCCACCCTCCGTCGACAGCAGTCGCAGCTTCGGCACCAGCCGCAGGTCACCCACGCCCGTGCCAGCGGCGCCGTTCGCCAGCGTGGGGGAGATGGCCGTCGCGGGCTGCGACGTCGTCGTGGTGAGGGGCAGCGACACGCCCAGCTCCACCCGGTCGAACAGGGCCACCGCGCCCATCAGGTCCACGGAGAGCTGACTGTCGACGATGCGATACACGAATTCGTCGCGACGCGGATCCAACAGGTTGAGGGGATCCTCCGCGTAGTTGACCGACAGCCCCAGGTTCCAATCCAGGTGCTTGCCCACGCGCGCGCCATGCAGGCCGAGCACGTCGTAGGCGCCCGGCCCGGGCTTGTACTGCTGCACGTCGATGGCCTGGGAGGCCTGGACCTGCGCTCGGGCCGTGCCCGTCGTCAGGAGGAGGGCACCGAGCAGCGCCAGCGTCAGGGAACTTCCGACGTCAGCCGCGCGCCGCGCCAGGGTCCTCGTGCTCCGCCCGCGAGAGGCGGGAGGGAGGGGGTGAAAATGCACTCGCATGGCCCGACGGTGCCAGAAGGGCCTGGGCCACATCAACGTGCCGCCAACAATTGCGAGACGTGGCGAGCCAGCGAGGGCAGGGGCTGCGGCTTGGGGAGCACCAGGTCCACCCCGAACTCCCGGGCCCGCGCCGTCAGCTCCGGCGAGGCGAACGCCGTGAGCAGCACCACCCGCGTGTCCGGCGTGAAGCGGCGCACGAAATCCGCCAACACCAGACCTTCCTCGGATTGCGTGCCGCTCAACCGCAAGTCGCTGATGACCAGGTCGTAGCGGCCCGTCGTCATCAGCCCCAGCGCCTCATCCAGCGCCTGCGCCGAGTCCACGCGATACCCCGCGCTCGCGAAGAACTGACCCAGCACCCAGCACAGCGCGGATTCGTCGTCGACGATGAGGAGGTTCTGGGACACGCGCGGGCCGTGAGCAAGTCAGGGGCCAGGGGTCCATTTCACCCGTCCTCGCCGAGTTTTCCGGCACTTGCGGGCCCACCTCCCCCCAACGGAGGCGGGGTTTTCCAGATCACGGATCCGACTTCTGGAATCCAGATCTGTTGATTCCCAAACGTTTCAGCCGCTCATAGAGGGAGGAGCGGGGGATTCCGAGGCGGAGGGCGGCGCGCTCGACGTGGCCATTCTCGCGGCGCAGCACGCGTTCGATGTGGCGGCGCTCCAGCTCCTCCAGCGTCAGGTCGTCCTCGACGCGGGCCTCGTCGGTGGAGGCCTCGAAGCGCAGGTCTCCCCGGGACAGGGGGCCGCCGCCGGACAGCAGCACGGCGCGCTCCAGCACGTTGCGCAGCTCGCGGATGTTGCCGGGCCAGGGGTAGCGCGTGAGCGCGGCCTCCGCGTCGGGCTGCAGTCCCACGCCGCCCCGTCCGCGCGCGCCGGCCATCTCCGCGAGGAAGTGGCGGGCCAGCACGAGGATGTCCTCGGTGCGCTCGCGCAGGGCGGGCACGTGGAGGATGAGCGTGCTGACGCGGAAGTAGAGGTCGCTGCGGAAGCGCTTCTCGCGCGTGGCGACGTTCAAATCCTGATGCGTGGCGGCGATGAGGCGCACGTCGACGCGCCTGTCGCGCACGTCACCGAGCCTTCGGAAGCGCTTCTCCTCCAACACCTTGAGGAGCTTGGGCTGGACGGCCAGGTCCATGTCGCCAATCTCGTCGAGGAACAGCGTGCCCCGGTCCGCCACTTCCAACAGACCCTGCTTCGCGGCCACCGCGCCGGTGAAGGCGCCCTTTTCGTGGCCGAACAGCTCCGAGTCCAGCAGGTCCTTCGACAGCGCCGCGCAGTTGAGGTCCACGAAGGGCGCGTCCGCGCGCGGGCCGCCCTCGTGCAACCAGCGCGCGAGCACGCTCTTTCCGCTGCCCGTCTCACCGGTGACGAGCACGGGGCTGTCGCTGTGCTGCATGCGCTCGGCCTCGGCGCGCAGGCCCTGGATTGCGGCGCTGGTGCCCAGGAAGGGGTCCACCGTGGCGCGGGCGGTGCGGGACAGGTCGGCGCGCAGGCGCTGGCGCTCGCGGCGCTGCGCCACCAGTCGCTCCAGCACGACCTTGAGGACGGCCAGCTCCACGGGCTTGGTGAGGAACTGCTCGGCGCCTTCCTTGACGGCCTGGACGGCCAGCTCGATGGAGCCGTGGCCGGTGAGGACGACGAGCGGCACGGCCGCGTCGATTTCCTTGAGGCGGGGCAGCAGCTCCAGCGCGGTGCCGTCCGTGAGTCGGTAGTCCACCACCGCGACGTCGGGGCGGTGCGTGCGGAAGACCTCCTGGGCCTCGGCGAGGCTCTGGGCTTCGTCCACGTCGAAGCCGTGGGCGGTGAGGTAGCCCCTCATGCCCAGCCGGACGCCGGGCTCGTCGTCCACGAGGAGGATGCGGGTTCGAGTCATGAGGCGAGAGAGTCCAGGTGCATGCTGACGGAAGGCGAGGACACCGCTGGTAGCAGCAGCGTGACTTCAGCGCCACCCTCCGGATGGTTGCGCAGGCGAATGACGCCCTGATGTTCCTCCAGGATGCGCTGGACGATGGACAACCCCAGTCCCGTGCCGCCCCGGCGCTTGCTGAAGAAGGGCTCGAAGACGTGGGGCAGGTCCTCCTCGCGGAAGCCCGGCCCGCCGTCCCTCACGGTGCAGCGCACCCAGGCGCGGCCCTCCTCCTCCAACTGCGCGGTGGCCACCTTCACCGTGGTGCCCGCGGGCGAGTGCTGCACGGCGTTCTCCACCACGTTGCGGAAGACGTGGAACAGCCGCCGC
This sequence comes from Myxococcus sp. AM011, assembly GCF_013372595.1. Lineage (NCBI taxonomy): Bacteria > Pseudomonadati > Myxococcota > Myxococcia > Myxococcales > Myxococcaceae > Myxococcus > Myxococcus sp. AM011. The sequence continues at coordinate 3,300 of NZ_JABXEM010000043.1, read as the reverse complement.
GAGTCCATGCGCACCGGCGGCAGGGTCTCATCGAGCGTCCGTGTCACCGTCACGCGGGACTGCTCTCCGGTGAGCGCGCACGCGGCCAGCGCCTCCTCGACGACGGGCCGCACGGGGCCCTCCACCCATTCGCCCCGGGTGGGGCGGCCATACTCGAACAGCTCCTGGGTGAGGTGGTTGAGCCGGCGCACCTCGCCGCGCAGCACGTCCAGGTACGGGGCCATCTCCGTGCGGGCTCCGATGGTGGCCTCCACCGCGTCCACCACGGCGGAGATGGAGAAGAGCGGGTTTCTGACTTCATGGGCCACGCCCGCGACGATGGCGCCCATCGCGGCCATCGTCTCGCTGCGGCGCAGGCTGGCCTGCAGCTCCAGCAGGCGCGTCACCTCGGTGGCGACGACGATGATGCGAGAGTCCTCTCCGCCCACTTCGTCCACCCACGCGGCGGACAGCTCCCACGTGCGCCGCGAGCGCGCGTCCTTCACCTCGCGCGTGAGGCTGCCATGCGTGCGGCGGAGCTCCTCCACCAGCGGCAGCGTGCTGGACCACGGTGGCTCGCTGGCGACGGTGGACAGGGGCTGACCGGACGGGTCCAACCCGCCGAAGAGGATGCACGCGGCGGCGTTGAGGCGCTGGATGGTGCCGTCCGCGCCGAGGACGATGAGCGGCGAGGTGACGGCGTCGAACGTGCGGCGCCACTCCTGGGCGGAGCGACGGAAGCTCTCGTGGAGGCGCTGGCGCAGCTCGTCCGCGAGGTAGCGGTCGGTGATGTCGGTGACGACGCAGCCCACGTGCAGCTCGCCCTGGCTGTCCTTCGCGGAGGCCGCCGCGCGGCTGCGGACCCAGCGCACGCGCCCATCCGCGCAGATGAGGCGGTGCTCCAGCTCCACCTCGGAGCCGGGCGCGAGAGACTCGATTCGGGCGCGGTAGCGAGCGCGGTCCTCGGGGTGGATCATCTCCGCCCACAGCGGCGGAGGGCCTCCGCCAGGGCCGGGCTCGGCGAAGGCCGAGGCGGGGTAGCCGGTGGTGCGCTCGATGACGGGCGTGCAGTAGAACTCGCGCAGCGCGCCGTCGCGCAGCTTGCCGCCCCACAGGTAGTCGGGCAGCGAGCGCGTGAGGACGTCGAGGAGGCCCTCGTGTTCCTGGAGGCTCTGCTCGGCGCGCATGCGCTCGGTCAGCTCCGAGAGCGCGGCGATGACGCCGAGGACCTCGCCGCCAGCGCCTCGCACGCGCGAGTAGCTGCCGAACCAGAAGCGGGGCTCGCCCGGCGCGGCGGGAGTCTCCACCTCCAGGCAGGTGTCCTGGACGGGCGCGTCCGTCTCCAGCGCGCGTTGGAGCCGCGGCGCGAGCATCCGCCCCAGCGCCGGCATCACCTCCGTCACGTGACGGCCCAGGTGTCCGCCCGCGGGCAGGCCGTTCATCGCGGCGAGGGCCGCGTTGACGTGGATGTAGCGCAGGTTGCGGTCGAAGAAGGCGAAGCCCACCGGCGTGACGTCCATGATGGCGTCGCGCAGGGCGCTGGAGTCACCGGCGCTGCGCAGGGCGGCGTCGCGCTCGCGGCGGGTGCGTTCCCGGGCGTGCGCGAGCAGCAGCGCGGGCGTGCCGGCGCAAGCCATGACAAGCGCCGCGGTGGAGAGGACGCGGGGAAGGGGACTCGCCGCATCCGCGCTGGCCCACGCCCATTCGATGAGGGCGGCGAGCGCGGTGGCCATGAGGACGGCCAGCAGCATCTGACGACGGGTGGGGAACTCGTGCATGGGGGTGTGAGGAGCGCGAGCCTAACCGGAATCGCGCTCGGCACCGCGCCGCCAGGCCTGGGGACGGGTGCCTCCGTCGTTCGGTGAGCAAGGGGGCGGGTCCTCCGCGCCCGCCAGGCTCACGCGGGACCCGGCTGCTCCTGGTGCATCCCCGTCTCGCGCGCCGCGCGCTCCAGCAGGGCCCGCACCTCTTCGTCGGAGGTCTGCTCGAATTGTCGATACCAGAGGCCCACCGCGAAGAACGGCTCCGGGGTCCGCGCGCACACCGTCTCGTCCGCCAGCGCTTCAATCGACTCGCACGTCTCCAGCGGTGCCACGGGCACGGCGACGATGATGCGAGCGGGCCCCAGCTGACGGAGCGCTGTCACCGCGGCGCGCATGGAGGAGCCGGTGGCGAGTCCATCGTCCACGAGGATGACGTTGCGTCCGCGCACGTCCAGCGCGGGCCTGCCCTGGCGGTAGTGGGCCTCGCGACGCCGCAGCTCCAGGCCCTCTCGCTCGGCGACCTCGTCGATCTGCTCCGGGAGGACGCCCGCCTCGTCAATCACCTCGGGGTTGAGCACGCGCACGCCGCCGGTGGCGATGGCGCCCATCGCGAGCTCCTCGTGACCGGGAGTCCCCAGCTTGCGGACGATGAACACATCCAGGGGCGCGCCCAGCATCCGTGCCACCTCGTAGCCCACGGGGACGCCGCCGCGTGGCAGGGCCAACACCCGCGTGTTCGGGCGATGGCCATGATGCGCGAGACGCTCCGCGAGGACTCGGCCCGCGGTGAAGCGGTCCTGGAACAGAGGGCCTTGCATGTGAAGCTCCTTGTCTGCTGCCTCCTGGCACATCTCTCCCGGCAAAGCTGGCCACGAAGCGCGCGGGAGAATCGGTCCGCCCCGCTCACCGCTCGTCGGACGAGCAGGGGCGAGGGCCTCCCGAGGTCCGCCCGTCGGGAGCGCCTTCGCGAGGGGCTCCCGGCGGGACGGCCGCCTGGCGGTCAGGGGGCCTTGGTGCCGGAGTCGCTCGCGATGATGGTGGGCATGCCCCCCGGCTGCCCTGGAGGCGGTGGGTCGTGGATGCCCGGAGGGGTGATGTCCGGCGGGAGCGGCGGCTCGATTTCCGGTGGATTGCGCTGAGGAGGCTCCTCCTCGGGCGGTTGCCGGCCTGGCGGCTCCCGCTGGGGCGTCCTCGGGTCGGGCTCCTTCACCGGGTTGTTGGGTGTCGGCTCGCGCGTGGGCGGCAGTGGCGTGGGCAATCCGGGAATCGGCGGTTGCTGCGTCGGCATGCGTGGGGTGCTCCTGAAGAGGTCGTCTATCCGCCCGCTCAACCTGTGCACGCCCGGGCAGGCGGGCACCGCCCCGGACAGGTCTCAAGCAGGGCCTTGGGCCCTCATGGGCTCAGGGGTGGCGAGCGTCCCCTCGGGGCCTGGAGCCTCCGTCCCGTGGCTGCTGCACCGCGGCACGAGCGCCTTCACGTTCCCCGGATGGGGTTCATCGAAAATCGAACAGGAGGCACGACATGAAGGCAGCCATTTGGGGGCTCGGGGGGCTGGGGG
>NZ_JABXEM010000439.1:0-5469 GCF_013372595.1 Myxococcus sp. AM011 | reverse complement strand
CTCTCGGGTCGGGCGTGGCCACGTCCCTGTATTTCTAATCCGTCCTCGGTCCACGTCGAGCGGGGTGAGGCCCACCGTTCGCAGCCCAACTGGCCCCTCAGGCGTGCACCACCCCGTGAACGCTTACCCGTGGACAACATGCTCGAGCAATTTCAAGCGACAGGAAATGCTGCCAAGGACGCGTTTCGGGCTCTTGAGTCGATCTATGGAATCTTCGGGATCTCTTCATCCGAAATTCCCTATTCGCGTGACGGTGAGATTGTGGAAGCAGAGATCGTTGCGGTTCAGTAGCTGCCATCTTTTCTACGCCGTCGTGATTTTCTGTAGATGCCTTTGATGGTGTCTTACCGGCTCGACTTCTCCTGAGGGCGCGTCTTCCTGGCACGTCCCCGTGCTACCTTCCGCGCCCCATGAAGCGGACCGTCCTCATCGGTAGCCTCCTCCTGGCCCCGGCCTGTGCCACCACGTCGCGGGAGCCCGTCTCCGTCGCGGAGTCCTACGCCCGCGCGCTGGACGAAGGCCGCCTCCAGGACGCCTACGCCCTCACCACCGATGGCCCGGAAGGGCAGGTCGCCTTCCTGGAGCGCTACTCCGATGAGACGACCCGCCGCGAGCGCGCCGCAGCCGTCCGTGCCGGCGCCGCCGTCCTCGAAGCCCGTGCTCCCTCCCTCACCCTGGCTCGCACCGGTGAGGACTGGCGCGTCGTCGAAGCCCGCCCGGCCGACGTTCCCCGAGCCGCCCTCCGCCGCTTCCTGGACGCCTCGGACGCCAAGGACTGGAAGACGGCCTGGAGCCTGCTTGCCGCGCCCTTGCGTGCCCGCTACACCCCCGAGCGACTCCGAGAGGACTTCGAGCACGAGCCCCTCGCCAAGGAGCGCCTGCGCCGCGCCCGGCTCGCGCTCAACACGCACGTCCGGGTCGGCGCCGGTGAGGCCGTCTTCCCCCTCGGCGACGAGCGGGCCGTCCTCCTCGTCCTCGAAGACGGCGAATACCGGATCTCCGCGCTCGAATAGGCCCGCGGGCTCCCACCACGCAGTCGCCCTGATGGACACCTTCAGCCCGCCAACACCCTCCAGCCCTCCAGGCCGTCGTCAGGGTGCGTCCAGGTCCACCCCGCGTTAAACGACGTTGACAGTCCCCCCGGGGCTGGCATGTTCCGCGCCCGCTGAGGGGCGCCCCAAGCGCCCGTTTTCCAAAGGTTTCAGGTGTCCCGATGAGCGTTTCCGAGGCCAGCATCCTCGCGGCGATGTCCAAGGTGATCGATCCCGAGCTGCACGTGGATCTGGTGAAGGCGGGGATGGTGAAGGACATCCGCGTCAGCGGCGACACCGTCAAACTCAAGATTGAACTCACCACGCCCGCCTGCCCCATGAAGGCCAAAATCCAGGCCGACTCGGAAGCCGCGCTCAAGGCCGTCCCGGGCCTGAAGTCCTTCGACATCGAGTGGGGCGCCCAGGTCCGAGCCTCCGGCGGCGGCGCTCCGCCCCCCGGCGGGCTGCTCCCCAAGGTGAAGAACATCATCCTCGTCGGCGCCGGAAAGGGCGGGGTGGGCAAGAGCACCGTCGCCGTCAACCTGGCCGCCGCCCTCGCGCAGCACGGCGCCAAGGTCGGCCTGCTCGACGCCGACTTCTACGGCCCCTCCATCCCCCTCATGACGGGTCTGGGCGAGAAGAAGCCCGTCAGCCCCGATGGCAAGTCGCTGGATCCGCTCATCGCCCACGGCATGAAGGTCATGTCCATCGGCTTCCTCGTGGAGGCCGACCAGGCCCTCATCTGGCGCGGCCCCATGCTCCACGGCGCCCTCATGCAGCTCGTGCGCGACGTGAACTGGGGCGAGCTCGACTACCTCGTGCTCGACCTGCCTCCGGGCACCGGTGACGTGGCCCTGTCGCTGTCCCAGTCCATCCGCGCCGCCGGGGCCGTGCTCGTCACGACGCCGCAGGACGTGGCCCTGGCCGACGTCGTCCGCGCCAAGCAGATGTTCGACAAGGTCCACATCCCCGTGCTGGGAATCGTGGAGAACATGTCCCAGTTCGTCTGCCCGAACTGCTCGCACGTCACCCCCATCTTCAACCACGGCGGGGGCCGCAAGGCCGCGGAGATGTTCGGCATTCCCTTCCTTGGAGAGGTTCCGCTGGACTTGAAGGTGCGTGTGTCGGGAGACTCGGGCGTACCGGTGGTCATCGGCGCCAAGGACAGCCTGGAGGCCAAGGCCTTCCAGGAGGTCGCTCGCAACATCGCGGGTCGAGTGTCCGCGCAGGGCGCCAAGAGCATGCCGCTGCCGGTGGTGCAGGCCCGCTGACATCCACCCAGGAGACGCTGCATGCCCCCAGCCGGCAATGACGACTACCCCGACGACCCGTTGATCGACGAGGACCGTTCCGGCCGTGAGGGCCGCTCCGGTCCCGCGGGCTTCGTTCCGGAGTTCGTCCGTCGCATGGCCGTCGCCGGCCTGGGCGCCCTCTTCATGACCGAGGAGGGCATCCGCAACCTGGCGGGACAGCTCAAGCTCCCCAAGGAAGCCCTCGGCTTCATCCTCTCCCAGGCGGAGAAGACCAAGGACGAAGTCACCGGCGCTGTCACCGAAGAGCTCCGCCGCTTCCTCCAGTCCGAGAAGCTGCGCGACGAGTTCCTCAAGCTCGTCTCCGGCATGACGCTGGAGATCAAGGCCCAGGTCCGACTCGTCCCGCCGGACAAGGCCGAGAAGATGGGCTCCGACGAGCCCGAGAGCCCCGAGCCTCGACCCAAGAAGGAGAAGACCGCCGCCCCCACCGCGCGCGTCGTCATCTCCGAGCTCAACGCCCGCCGCCCCGGCTCCAAGCGTTCCAAGAAGGAGTAGTGGTGGCGGACACGCCTCCTTCCGAAACAACCCCGCCAGCCCCCGTGCGCAAGGGCTGGCGCTCGTCCCCGCTGGCGAAGCGGCTGCCCCTGCTCCTGGCCGTCGGCCTGGGCATCTACATCTGGCAGATCACCGGCATCCCCGAGCGGGAGCTGGTCATCCAACCCGATGGCGACGGCTGGAGTCAGGCGCGTGCGCTGGACCTCCAGGTGATGGACCCGGAGGGCGCGGTCCTCAAGCGCGAGGAGCGCTACTTCGGAGACACCGGCGCGCCTCCGGAGTTGAGCTTCAAGGTGGACCTGCCCGAGGGTTCCTTCCGGACGCTGTTCTTCGTGAAGCTCGCGGGCCGAGAGGAGCGGGTGCGCGTCGAGGAGCCGCTCACGGTGGGGGAGGAGCGCTACATCGTTCGCCGGCTCCAGTTGCCAGCCGCGACTCGTTGACCGCCCTGGGGGCGTGGGCTATGGGCGCACCACGTCATTCACATTCCGACCGAGGGGTTCGAGAGCACCATGGCAACGGAGCACATCGTCGTCGTCGGCGCCGGGCAGATGGGCGCGGGAATCGCGCAGGTAGCATTGCAGGCGGGTCTGCGCGTCACGCTGGCGGACGTGTCCAAGGAAGGTCTCGCCAAGGGCGCTGACCGCATCCGCGCGGGCCTGAAGAAGCTGGTGGAGAAGGGCAAGCTCGACGCCGCGAAGCAGCAGGCCGCCGAGGCCAATCTCGCCACTCTCACCAACGTCACCGAGGCGAAGGATGTCGACTTCGCGATTGAGGCCGTGACGGAGAACGAGGACCTCAAGCGCCGCATCTTCCAGGACCTGGACGCCGTCGTCCGGCCGGGCGGCATCCTCGCCACCAACACCTCGTCCATCCCCATCACCCGCATCGCCGCGTCCACGAAGCGCCCCGAGTTCGTCATCGGCATGCACTTCATGAACCCCGTGCCGGTGATGCAACTGGTGGAGCTCATCCGTGGCGCCGCCACGTCGGATGAGACCTACGCCACCACGCGCGCCCTCTCCGAGCGCATGGGCAAGACGACGGTGGTGTCCAAGGACTTCCCGGGCTTCATCGTCAACCGCATCCTCATCCCGATGCTGAACGAGGCCTGCTACGCGCTGATGGAGGGCCTGGGTTCCGCGGAGGACATCGACACCGCGATGAAGCTGGGCACCAACCAGCCCATGGGCCCGCTCCAACTCGCTGACTTCATCGGCCTGGACACGGTGCTCTACATCGCCGAGGTGCTGCACAAGGGCCTGGGTGACTCGAAGTACCGCCCGTGTCCGCTGCTGCGCCAGTACGTCGACGCCGGCTGGTACGGCAAGAAGAGCGGTCGCGGCTTCTACAAGTACTAGGCACCACCCTCCCGAGGAGCCTCGAACATGACCTACGAGAACATCCGGCTGGAGCACGACGGCGCGGTCGCCACCCTCACCATCGACCGTCCCAAGGCGCTCAACGCGCTCAACAACAAGACGCTTCAGGAGTTCGAGGCGGCGGTGAAGTCGCTCGGCGCCGACACGCGCGTGCTCATCGTCACTGGCGGGGGCGAGAAGGCCTTCGTCGCGGGCGCTGACATCGCGGAGATGTCCTCCATCGCCGAGCACCCCGAGGCCCAGAAGTTCGCCGAGCTGGGACACCGCGCCTTCGCGCTGCTGGAGTCGCTGTCCATCCCCACCATCGCGGCGGTGAATGGCTTCGCGCTCGGTGGCGGCTGCGAGCTGGCCCTGGCGTGTGACTTCATCTACGCCTCGGAGAAGGCCCAGCTCGGCCTCCCCGAAGTGGGCCTGGGCGTCATCCCCGGCTTCGGCGGCACCCAGCGCCTCACCCGCATCGTGGGACGTGCCCGCGCGAAGGAACTCATCTTCACGGGTGGGCGCATCGACGCGGCGAAGGCGAAGGAGATCGGCCTGGTGCTGGAGGTGTTGCCGGCCGCCGAGCTGCTCGCGCACTGCCGCTCCGTCGCCGCGAAGATGCTCAAGAACAGTCCGCTGGCCATCTCCACGGCCAAGCGCGTCATCGAGCAGGGCGCGGACAAGGACCTGGGCGAGGCGAACACGCTGGAGCGTCAGGGTTTCGCGGAGCTGTTCGGCTCGGACGACCAGCGCGAGGGCATGAAGGCGTTCCTCGAGAAGCGTCCCGCCGTCTTCACCGGCAAGTGACGTGAATCACGCGCTCGCGGTCGGGAGTCTCCTCACGGTTCTCCTGGCCGCGACGCCGGCCCGCTCCGCGCCTGTCTCCGAGGCTGTCGTCGAACCCGCGCCCGAAGCCGAGCCCCTGGCTCCGCAAGCTCCGGACGACGAGTCCGGACGGGCTCCGGCGCTGGTCTCCTGGAAGCGCTCGCTGTGCATCTACACGGGCTGCTTCCTGGAGCCGTTCATCCCCGATGTCCGCTACCAGTGGGGACAGGGTTCGCGGGAGCACTGGGTCTTGTCCTGGCCCATCCACCCGTGGGCCTTCCCGGCGTGGGACATCCCCGGGCCCACCCTCATCCTGTCGCCCTTCGTGGAGCCCCAGGTGCGACTTGCGCCCGCGGCCTATCGGCTGCTCGCGGGGGCACGGGTGTATGCGTTTCCGGACAGCGCCCGCCTGGGCGTGCTCGCGGAAGGGGCGGGGCTGTGGGGGCA
>NZ_JABXEM010000438.1:0-5479 GCF_013372595.1 Myxococcus sp. AM011 | reverse complement strand
CCGCTTTCCACCCCCACGCGCCCCCCCAAGGTGGAGCATCCATGCTCCACCTCCGCGCCTCTCTTCTCGCTCCTCGAAATCCGAGTGAACAGTTCAACCCACTGAAATGACGGGCACGCCCACATCAAGCCTACGTCCACTCACCCCCGGAATGGCCGCCCGTGTCGCAGTGGCGCATTTCGAGACAGTCCCGGCGTAAACTGATTTTACGACATTTCTCGTATTCCTCGTCTTTTATCCCCTGGCCGGATTGAGGACGGCGTGCGGGGTTTCTGGGGGAAGCAGGCGAGGGCCTGGGGCGCGTGGAGTTCTGGGGCCTGGAGGGCGAATCATCCGGTATGAGGGGGCGCATGCGGCTCTTTGGTATCGGCGACACGCATCTGCCCTCCACGCGACAGAAGGACATGCATCGCTTCGGGTGGACGGACCACCCGCTTCCGCTCCAGCGCGCGTGGGACGAGATGGTGCGGCCGGACGACGTGGTCATCGTCGCGGGCGACATCTCCTGGGCGACGCGGGCGCACGAGGTGATGGACGACCTGGCGTGGCTGGACGCGCGGCCGGGGCGCAAGCTGCTGGTGCGCGGCAACCATGACTACTGGTGGGGCGACTCGGCGTCGAAGCTGCGCAAGCTCCTGGAGCCATTCCGCACGCTGGAGGCGTTCCTTCACAACAGCGCGGCGGTGATGGGGCCGTGGGTGATTGCCGGCACGCGGCTGTGGACCGCGCCCGAGGCGCCTCCCATGCCCGGCGGGGAGATGGGGGACGAGCCCGTCAACGACGGCTACGTGGAGCGGGAGACGCGGAGGCTGGCGACGTCCATCGAGGACGCGAAGAAGAAGGAGGCGGCCAGTCGCACGCCGCTGGTGCGCGTGGCCGCGGTGCACTTCCCTCCGCTGTACGCGAACGAGAAGCCCACGGCGTTCAGCGAGCCGATTGAGGCGTTCAAGCCGAAGGTCTGCGTGTACGGCCACCTGCACTCGACGGGAATCCCGGCGGGCTTCACCGGGGAGCGCGCGGGCGTGCGCTACGTGCTGGCGTCGTGCGATGCGGCCGGCTTCAAGCCGATGCTGCTCGACGAGGTGTGAAGTGTGGTTAAGCTGAACGTGCTTCCGTCATCGGAGCACGGGCCGGAGCAGGAGCTCAAAGACATGCCGTCCAACAAAGCCGAGCTCGCCGAGCGCCTCGCGGCCACCCAGCCCGGCGACGCGGTACGCGGTCTGTTCTTCAAGGCGGTGTTCAGCATGGTCCAGCAGCGGGCGGGCCTGGCCGCGCTGGAGAAGCTGCGCGTGGGTGACTTGTCGAAGGACTACTCGGACCTGCGCACCTATCCGGTGCAGGAGTTCCTCCACCTGCTCTATGTCGCGGCGGACGCGCTCGAGCCGGAGATGGGGCCTGAGAACGCCGTGTACCACGCGTGCGGCGAGTCCAATGTCACACGCTATTCCACCGGCCCGGGGATGCTCATCTTCGGCATCATCTCCCGAGGAGACCCGCAGAAGCTCTTCTCTGGAGCGCAGATGGGCTACAGCGCGGCCGTGACGTACGGCACCCGCGAGTATGTGACGACGGGACCCAAGTCAGGAACGCTTCGGGTACGTCGAGACATGCTGCCTCCCGCGTATCACGAGGGCATTCTCACCGGCGCTTTGAAAGTGTTGGGATTGACTGGCACGGCGAAGGCCCATCCACAGGGCATCGACCGCGTGGACTACGACATCACCTGGGAGTGATTACTCCACGCGCTCGAAGGTGACGTCGAGCTCGGCGACGACGCGCTCACCCACGGACGCCTGGCAGGTGAAGACGTGGTCGGCGCCGTCGTGCGAGCGGCGCGCCGCGCCGAACACCACCGTCTGGCCGGCGTACGCGAGGCTGTCCGCCTTGAGGTTCACGTTCTTGGCGAGCACGCGGGCCCACGGCGCGCCTTCCAGCTTGCGCAGGAGCGTCGTCGCGACGCGCGTCATGCCGCTGGCGACAATGGCCACGGGCATCACCGGGTGCAGGGCGAAGTGGCCCTTGCACATCTCCGCCGTCACGGGGCCCAGGGACGCGGTGAGGCTCTCACCGTCCGGGCGCCAGTCGCGCAGGGCCAGCGACTTGCCATACGGGTTCTGCCGCATGCGCGCCCACTCCTCCGGGGTGCGCTGCACGCCGTCGTCGCGACGGGGCTCGCTGCGCATCTCCACGCGGGCCTCGCCGAACAGGCGGGTGAAGGCGGCGGCGGACAGCACGTTGTAGTCCACCTCCAGGCGGAACACCGGGGTGCCGTCCGGCGCGGACAGGAGCGTGCGCGCCGTGGCGGTGCGCTTGCCCGTGAAGCTCGCCTGCGCCAGGCCCCAGAGCAGGTCCGTGGAGCGCGCCATCGGCTCGCGGCGCAGCCACTCACCGCGCGCGCCGCACGCCAGGTAGAAGTGCTGCCCGTCCTTGGGCGTCACCAGCGCCGAGGCGCAGGAACCGAGGATCGCCAGGTGCCGCCCCGCCTCCGCGATACCGATGAGGCCCGCTTCCGCGTCCGGGTCCTGCTGCACGGGGATTCGCGCCACCACCTCGCCCTGCCCCATCACCGTCACGTCCTTCAGCGCGAAGTACGGGTCTCGCACGCAGATCCGCGGATACAGCTCCTGCGCGCTCAGCACCGTGTGCGGGGCCAGGTTCGACCAGTCGCGCAGGGGCTGCTCAGTCCAAGGCGTCGCCGAAGGCGCGGAGGAGGAGAGACCGGAGGAGAGGATCGAGGAGGCGACGTCGAGCATGGGGGATGACCTCAGTTCGGACACGGGGTTGTGCGCGACACCTGAAAGCACTGTAAGCGAGCAGGCTTTCATCCGTACAGGATTATTTCTGTCAGGTGGAAATATCATCGCACAACCAGGCTTGAAGTTGCCAGTGGGGAGGTAATTTTATGTTCCGGGAGGATTAAATCACCACTCCGTGTCACCTGGAGTGTGTCAAAGGACACCCCAAACCCACACCCAACGCATGGCGTCAGGACGCCGAGTGGGTTGAACTCACCCCATTATCGTCCGCGCCGCAGCCGTGTTTCCGCAGAGTTACAACGTCACTGGGTCCTCAGACACAGCGCGTCTTTCCGGACACCGTAGGCAAAGTGATGGTGGACCGGCAGGATTCCAGTCCAACCACCCATTCCAGGCCGGTGGACGCCTTTTCCAGCGGAGCGGGTTTTCCGCTGGGGGAATTTCCGGAGGATTTTCCAGCCGGCCCTCACCTGTCGGGAGGTGGCCTGGGCGGAAGACGCGCTCCGGCGTGTTGCGCGTTCCTCGGAGGACGCGAAGCCCGGCCCCTGGAAGACGGGGCCGGGACGCCAAGGCCTGCTACAGCTCCACCTGACTGCCCAGCTCCACCACCCGGTTGGGGGGAATCCGGAAGTAGGCGGTGGCGCTGCGGGCGTTGCGGCTCATCCAGGCGAAGAGCGCCTCGCGCCAGACGGCCATGCCGGGGCGCTTGGTGGGAATCAGCGTCTCCCGGCCCAGGAAGAAGCTGGTGCCCATGAGCTGGAACTGGAGGCCCTTCTCGCGGCAGCGCTTGAGCACGTCCGGGATGCTGGGGTTCTCCATGAAGCCGTAGGTGGCGACGACGCGGACGAAGCCCTGCTCCAGGGGCTCCACCTCCACGCGCTCGGCCGCGGGGATGTGGGGCACGTCCTCGGACTGAATGGTCAGCAGCACCACCTGCTCGTGCAGCACCTTGTTGTGCTTCAGGTTGTGCAGGAGCGCGGGCGGCGTGCCCTCCGCGTTGCCCGTCATGAAGATGGCGGTGCCCGGCACGCGCACGGGCGGGTGGTCGCCGAAGCTGCCCAACAGCTCCTTCAGGGGGATGCTGGAGGCGCGCAGCTTGGCCGCGAGGATGTCGCGTCCGCGCTTCCACGTCGTCATCAGCGTGAAGACGGCGACGGCGAGCAGCAGCGGGAACCAACCGCCGTCCGCCAGCTTCATCGCGTTGGCGCTGAAGAAGGCCAGCTCCACCGTGAGGATGAGGCCCGCCACCGGCATCGCCACCTTGCGGCTGACGCCCCAGCGCTCACGCGCGACGATGTAGGCCATGACCGAGGTGATGACCATCGTCGTGGACACGGCGATGCCGTACGCGGACGCCAGCGCGCTGGAGGAACGGAACGTCAGCACCAGCGTGAAGACGCCCGCCATCAGCGCCCAGTTGATGCCCGGCAGGTAAATCTGGCCCATCTCCTCCGCCGAGGTGTGCACCACCTCCATGCGCGGGCTGTAGCCCAGTTGCATCGCCTGACGCGTCAGCGAGAAGGCTCCGGAGATGAGCGCCTGCGAGGCGATGACGCCCGCCACCGCGGACAGCGCCACCAGCGGGTACAGGAGCCACGACGGGGCCAGGAGGAAGAAGGGGTTGCGCGCGGCGCTCGCGTCACGGAGCAGGAGCGCGCCCTGGCCCAGGTAGTTGAGCATCAGCGCCGGCAGCACCACCCAGAACCAGGCGCGCTTGATGGGCTTCCACCCGAAGTGGCCCATGTCCGCGTAGAGCGCCTCGCAGCCCGTGACGACGAGGAACACGCCGCCCAGCACCAGGAAGCCGTGCCAGCCGTTGTGCACGAAGAGCATCACCCCGTGCGTGGGGGACAGCGCGCCCAGCACCGCGGGGTTGTGCACCAGCTCCTTCACACCCAGCGCCGCCAGCGTGAAGAACCACACGCACATCACCGGGCCGAACACCGCGCCGATGCCCGCCGTGCCGTGCCGCTGCACCAGGAAGAGCACCACGAGGATGGCCAGGGTGATGGGGACGATGAACGGCTCCACCAGGGGCGTGGCCACGCTGAGGCCCTCCACCGCGCTGAGCACCGTGATGGCCGGGGTGATGAGGCCATCGCCGTAGAGGAGCGCCGCGCCGAAGATGCCCAGGGTGATGAGCACGGGGCGGGCCGTGTGCGCCTGCTGTCCCTTCTGCCGCTGCATCACCAGCGCCATCAGCGCCAGGATTCCGCCCTCGCCCCGGTTGTCCGCCCGCATCACGAAGATGAGGTACTTCACCGAGACGATGACGAGCAGGGACCAGAAGATGAGCGACAACACCCCCAGCACGTTCTCCGGCGTGGGGTGGATGCCGTGCGGGCCGGTGAAACACTCGCGCAGCGCGTAGAGGGGGCTCGTCCCGATGTCGCCGTAGACGATGCCCAGGGCCCCGAGGGCCAGGAGTGCCGTGCGCTTGAAGGAGTCGGGGCCTTCCCGAGCCTCTTCGCCGCCCGATACCCCGGTGGTGGTGGCTTTCACGGTCCCCCCTTTAACCGAACGCCTGGGGGTAGCAATGGACGCGGAGCGACGCTCCGTGGATTCCAACGCCCAGGTAGGTCAATGTATGACCGGGTGGACCCCGCTGCCTCCGCCCGTCGGTGTGCGACGGAGCGTGCGTCCCCTACGAACAGTCCTGAGTGGACGTATGTTGGTTAGCCATGACGGAGGGCCGGGGGGCGCCTTCAGGGGAATCCCCTTCC
>NZ_JABXEM010000437.1:0-5482 GCF_013372595.1 Myxococcus sp. AM011 | reverse complement strand
GGCGGGGCCTCCATCGGGCTGCTCGTGTTCGACTCCCAGCTGACCCTCGAAGCCAGCGCTCGCATCGAGACGCGTGGCGGCGGCGCGGGCGGCCAGGGAGGCGCGGGCGGAAGCGGTGGAGACGGCGGAGGCGGCGGAGACGGCGGCCCGGACAAGGACGCCCTCATCTCGGAGGAGGGTCCGCTCGTCACCACCACCAGCGGCAGGGGAGGCAATGGTGGCCTCGGTGGCGCGGGAGGCAATGGTGGCCCCGGCGGCGGTGGAGGAGGTGGCCCCTCGGTGGGCATCTGGTGCCAGCGCGCCCAGGTCCCCCTGGATGGCGGAGTCATCATCGCCCAGGGTCCGGGCGGCGCGGGGGGCGAGAGCGACGGCACCGCGGGAGGGGCGGGCGAGTCCCTGCCTGTGACGGGCTGCGCTCCCATCCAGTAGGGTCATCCGTCCGCTGTCTGACGCTGTCGGTCAAGCCGACAGCGTGGGGTGTGCGATGCCTGAACGCTCGCCCTGCACCCAGGTCCGAACCACATCGCGTCAATCACCCCGTCTTGGTACGCTGACTTTTCTTCCTGGCCCGAGATGGCTTCCGAGTTGAACTGCGAAACCTGTGGTTTTCCCGTCCCCGCCGACACCGGTGTGTGCCCGCGGGACGGCACCGTGGCACTCGCTTCGTTCCACGTCCCACCGCCGGTCCCGGTATCGCCGGTGGCCGACGAGCCGAAGGTCGTCGTGCAGAGCACCCTGGAGGCCCTGACGGACGTGCCGAAGGATCCGCTCATCGGCCTGAAGCTTGGCGAGTACGAGCTGCGCGCTCGCATCGGCGTGGGCGGCATGGGGCTGGTGTACGAAGGAATCCAACCGCTCATCGGCAAGCGCGTGGCGGTGAAGGTGCTCCGTCCGGAGCTGGCCCACTCGAACGAGCAGGTGGAGCGGCTCTTGGCCGAGGCCCGCGCGGTGAACGCCATCCGCCACCGCGGCATCATCGACATCTTCGGCTTCGGCCAGGTGCCCGACGGCCGGCAGTACATCGTCATGGAGTACCTGGACGGTCAGCCGCTCGACGCCGTGCTGTCGGAGAAGAACCGGCTGCCCGTGCTGGAGGCCCTGCCCATCCTCGACGAGGTGCTCGCCGCGCTGGCCTCCGCGCATGGCGCGGGCGTGGTGCACCGCGACCTCAAGCCAAGCAACATCTTCCTCGTGCGCCAGCCGGACGGCTCACGCTACGTGAAGGTGCTGGACTTCGGCCTCGCCAAGCGGGGCCAGGGGCCCACCGGCCGCACCGCGCAGACGCGCACGGACATGGTGGTGGGCACGCCCGAGTACATGGCGCCGGAGCAGGCGCGAGGCCAGGAGGTGGGTCCGATGACCGACCTCTACGCCCTGGGCGTCGTCACGTTCGAGATGGTGACGGGCCGGCTGCCCTTCGTGGGCAGCTCGCCGGTGGACCTGTTGATGAAGCACGTGGAGGCCCGTCCGCCGCGGCCCTCGGAGTTCGTCTCCGACCTGCCGCCCGCGCTGGACGCGTTCATCCTCCAGATGCTCACGAAGGACCCGGAGACGCGTCCCAACTCGGCGGACGCGCTGCGCCAGCAGCTCCACAAGCTGCGCCGCTCGCTGCGCTCCACCCGCTCCAACCCCAGCGCGCTCGCGCCCACCCACGAGAAGCCGCCTCCGGCGGATGACTCGGCGTCGCGGCGCCCCACCACGCCCGTCGCCGTGCCACCGCTGGAGCAGCAGGCCTCGCCCACCCCTTCGCCCATCCGCAAGTATGTGCCCGTGGCGGTGGCGCTCGGCGCGTCCGTGGCGTTGCTCGCCGGCGCCGCGGCCATCGTCTTCCAGGAGCCGGCCCGCGCCGTGTCCCTCACGCCCGCGCCTCGCGAGGAGCTCCCTCCGGCCCACGTCCGCGCCGCGCCTCCCGCGCCGCCCGACAGCGAGGCCCCGAGCAAGCCGGGCGGCAGCGGTCCGGCCGAAGCGGCTCCGGTGGCGGAGGACAAGGTGGAACCGGCGGCTCCCGGCATGGGCCGAGCGCTGGCCGCCACGGCTCCCTCGGCGAAGGCTCCCCCTCCTCCCCCCTCGGAGACGGCCTCACCGCTCCCGCGCGCGGGACGCCCCGCGGGCACCTCCAAGCCCTCGGCCAGCACGGACGCGATGTCGCGCGGCAGGCTCCTCAAGCGCATCAACTCGCTGGAGGAGTCCATGCCCGAGTTCATCAGTCAGGGCCGGGTGAAGAGCCCCGATATCGCGCTGAACATGCTGACGAAGTACCGGCGCGAGCTCGCCGAGAACGAGGACGGGGAGACCCGGCGCAAAATCCAGGAGGCCCTCGACTACATGGAGAACTCGTACATCAAGAAGCCCTGAAGGCAGGGCTCGTCGAAGAAGCACCCCGGTGGAAGCCTCGCTACTCCAGGCAGCCCAGCGGCTCCGTCGTCGCGTTGCGGGCCCGGTCCTCGCTCACCAGCTTCCAGCCCGCCAGGTCCGCCAGCAGCGTGTCGCGGTCCTGCCGCAGCACCGTGGGGTTCTTGCACTGGCGGATGTCCCAGTAGCGGTAGAAGGGCGGCAGGGCGAGCTGGAGCTCCGCCAGCTCCGAGAGCTGCAGCTCGTTGAGCTCCTTCTTGAAGAGGGTGAAGGCCACGTCCTCCACGCCCACGACGCCGCGCTCGAAGTAGACGATGGCCAGGTCGTAGGCGATGAGCTGGTCCTTCTGCATGAAGGCGTGCAGCCGGTGCGCGGCCACGGTGAGCTGCAGGTTGCCGGAGATGCCCAGGCCCTGGGCGATGCGCATGGCCAGCATGCGCTCACAGCCGCCCTCTCCCGGAGGCGCCGTCCCCACCGTCGCGCCCAGGAAGAGGCGCCACGCCCAATTCGCCCCGTCCTCGCGCGGCGTCTGGAAGTAGCGGGGGCACTCCATGTGCCGGATGTAGAGCGCCACCAGGTCCTTGGGCAGGCGCGAGAAGTCCGGACGGTTGAAGGTGATGGGGCGCGGGTTGCGCTCGAACTGCCCGGCCCGGAGGCTCATCCGCTCGCCTTCGATGCTGTGCTTGAGCAGCTTGTCGACGTCGAACTCGCTCTCCAACTGGGGCAGTTTGCTCGCCGTATAGAGATACGTCAGCGGAATGAGCACGCCGGCCAGGCCGAGCATGAACAGGACTATCCAGAGAAGACTCTTCACGGCCCCAGGTTACCAGGGGCAGCGCTCTCCCGGCACACGGGTTAAAACCGCACTCACCATGCCCGACTGGCATCCGGCCATCGTCACCTCCCGCTCCCCCGCAGCCGACGGGCTCACCGACCTCGTGCTCGACATCCACGGCACCCCGCTCGTGGGCACCCACTCCCACCCGGGGCAGTACGTCAGCCTCTGCCTGCCTGGGATGGAGCCGAGCCTGTTCGCCATCGCCTCCCCGCCCGAGCCCCAGGGCGGACGGTGGGAGTTCCTCATCAAGGACGGCAGCCCCCTGCCCGACGCCCTCGTCCGCCTGTCGCCGGGCGCCCACGTGCATGTGTCGGCGCCCAAGGGAAAGGGCTTCCCGCTGGAGCGCGCTCGAGGGCATGACCTGCTCCTCTTCGCCACCGGCACCGGCATCTCCGCCATCCGCCCCGTCATCGCCAGCGTGCGGCGCGAGCGGGAGGCCTTCGGCCGCGTGAAGCTCTACTTCGGCGCGCGCACCCCCGGTGCCTTCGCGTACCAGGGAGAGCTGCATTCCTGGGAGGAAGGCGGCATCCAGGTGGTGCGCACCGTCAGCCAGCCCGGGGCGAGCGGCTGGCAGGGCCTCACCGGCTACGTGCAGGCCCACCTCGGCGAGGACACCGTGCAGGACGCCATGGCCTTCGTCTGCGGACAGTCGAGCATGTCCCAGGGCGTCATGGACGCCTTGAAGGACAGGGGCATGCCCCGGGGCCACATCTTCTTCAACTACTGAGCGGCGGGCGCCCCGGGAGACACCACGGAGGCGCCCTCCGTGTAGCGCACGTCGAGCAGCACCGCGGACGGCTCGCTCTCCCCGGTGCGGCTGGCCACCTGCGGCGTCCACGCGGCCACCCCCACCAGGCGCCCGTCCGGGCTGAAGCGCACGCGGCGCACGGACCAGTCGAAGCCGTGACTCCCGCGCGCGGTGGACTCGCCCTCGGTGAAGAGGTGCACCTTCTTGTCCCAGCCTCCGGAGACGAGCGAGCGCCCGTCCGGGGAGATGGCCGCGGTGGACACCACGCCCCGGTGCACCGGCCACTTGTGCAGCACCTTGCCGGTGGCCGCGTCCACCAACGCGCCCGCGTTGAAGGGCCCTTGCGGCTCCTCCACGCCCTGCCGCTCGCGCTCGTACACGGCCCTGTCCCGCTCCGGCTTCTGCTCGGAGAGGCCCACGCCCAGCCGCTGCCCGCGCGCATCCACGGTGACGTCGCTGACGTACGCGGGGAAGGTGAAGTCCGAGCGCGCCGCCAGCACCAGCGTCTCCACGGGCGCCGCGTCCTCCGGCGTTGGCGACTTCAGCGTGAGGAGGGCCTCGTGGTTGACCTCGTCGAAGGACACGCCCACCCGCTCCGAGAAGGGCGCGCCCAGCACGCCCTGCACGCCCTGGGGCACGCACGCGTCACACACCGCCACGTCCACGCCGCGCACCACCAGCGACTTGAAGCGCAGGGACTGGCCGCGCGCCAGCCGCGCCTGGGTGATGCCCAGCGGGCCCGGCACGTCCACCGTCTCCTTCAAGAAGGCCACGTCGATGCCCGCCGCCGTGGCCGCCTCGCCGGTCACGACGATTGCGGGCACGCGCGCGTCCAGCGCGAAGCTGACGGGCGCCTTGCCATTCACCGAACCGCCCACCACCGCGGAGCCGCCCCGTCGCTCGAAGCGCGCGCGCGTCCCCTGTGAAGCCACCGACTCCAGGCCCGAGCGCCACGCGCGCACGTGCATGTCCCAGCCACCGGAGTACAGCGTCCCGTCCGGCGCGAAGGCCACCGCGCTCACCGGCCCCTCGTGCCCGCGCTCCTCGGAGGCATGGGCCAGGTCCGGCACGGACAGCACGGTGAGCAGGCCCTTCGCGCCGCCCGCCACCAGCCAGCGGCCGTCCGGGTGGAAGGCCACCACGGTGAGCGGCTCCTCGGTGACGCGCACGCCGCGAGCCTCACCCGTGGCCGCGTCGAACAGGCGCACCGCGCCGTCACGGCCCGCGGTGGCGACCAGGTTTCCGTCCGGCGAGAAGGCCACGCCCTCCACGTCGAACTCGTACGCATTGACGAGCGGATCGCCCAGCTTGCGGGGCGGCGTCTCCAGCGCCCAGAGGGACAGGAAGTAGGAGCGCGCGCCCAGCCGCGTGTACGCGACGCGGCGCTGACGGGGTGAGAAGTCCAGGCCCCAGATGAAGTCCGTCCGGTTGAGGATGGCGCCCTTCTCGAGCCCCGCCGTCGCTCCGGTGAGATACGCGCCCTGCGTCTGGCCCAGCCGCGCTTCCACCTCCGGAGCCAGCCCCGCCGCGTGGTGCGCGCACCC
>NZ_JABXEM010000436.1:0-5505 GCF_013372595.1 Myxococcus sp. AM011 | reverse complement strand
CCCCTCGGCCCAGGAGCTTCCCGTGCCCTCGTACCCCGCAATCGAGTCGCTCCTCGAGGCGACCCCCGCGGAGGACGTCCGGGCGCTGTTCGATCCGCTGAAGGACAGCCTGGCTGCCCTCAAGGGCCCCAAGGTGGAGGTGGGCAGGAAGGCCCAGGCCGCGCTCACCCACGCGGAGGCCCTGCTGGAATTGCTGGTGGATACCCGCGAGCGGCTGATCGCCGAATCGAAGGGCTCCAAGGGCCGGAAATGACGGGGTTTTCCTGAACAGTCGCGGTTTTTCGCCACGGGCAGGCAACTGGCGGAGGGCTGGGCCGATAATCAGGGAAAGAGCACTGGATCATCCGGGAGCTCTGTCTTTTTCTCGCAGCGCCTGCTGGAGGATGAAATGGCGAAGATCGACAACATGATGGGTCCTGGCGTCCGGCTCTCGACCAACGTCACGACGGCTCGGCAGACCCCGAACACGGGCTTTGGCGCGCGGCTTCAGAACGGCCTGAACAGCGCGGCGGGCGCGGTGGGCACGGGCGTCGGCGCGGTGGCCGGCATGATTCCGGGCGGCCAGATTGTGTCCGCGGCGGTCTCCTCGGTTCACACCCTGTCCAACAACTCGGGCTCCGGCAGCGCGCCCTACGCGGGCGTGATGAGCACCGCGGTGGGCATGGGCGGCGGCACGGTGGCTCCGTCCATGGGCGGCGCCTCGGCCGGCATCGGCGGCGTGGCCGGTGGCATCGGTGGTGGCGTGGCGGGTCCCGGCACGGGCGCGCTCGGCACCAGCACGTCGGAGACCGTGGGCGGCAATTTCTCGCTGAACCAGATGGCGGCGGAGAACTCCAAGCTGCTGAACCTGCAGGCGGCCATCCAGCAGGAGTCGCAGACCTTCACGGCTATTTCCAACGTGATGAAGTCGCGGCACGATTGCATCAAGAACTCCATCAGCAACGTCCGCTAAGCCCTCGGGGCGTGGCGGGCGAAAGCCCGGAGGGGAGGGGAGCGGCGCCGCTTCCCTCCAGGCCGGGCCAGGAAAGGAAGAGCGAAGTCCATGGCGGAGAGCGTCTCGGAGATCTCGAACAGCCTGGTCCCCTTGGGGCGCCAGCAGGCCATGGTGTTGCTGGAGGCCGGCTACCTGTGGCTGGACATGGGGCAGTTCGACAAGGCGAAGGAGATCTTCTCCGGCGCCGCGGCGCTGATGCCTAAGAGCGAGGTTCCGCAGCTGGGCCTGGGCGCCGTGGAGTTCGCGCAGGGCCGTCACGACAAGGCGCTGCAGGCCTACCGCTCCGCGCAGCGACTGGCGCCCCAGGCGTCACTGCCGCGCGCGCACGTGGGCGAGGCGCTCCTGTTCCTGGGCAAGGTGCCGGAGGCGCTCAAGGAGCTCAAGGCCGCCATCGACCTGGAGCCCGAAGGTGACGGGGCCCGTCTGGCGCAGGCGCTCCTCCAGGCGAAGGAAGCGGGAGTCCTGCCTCCCGCGAAGAAGTAGAGGCAGGAGGGGAGCTTCGCCCATGGCTGTCGGTGGCGTTGGACGCGGTGGTGGCAAGGGGCGCGCCGGTGGCGCGAAGGGGGCGTCGTCCGCGGCGCCCACGGGTGGCACGGCTTTTGGCGCCAAGGTGGACAAGGCGGAGTCTCTTGTTGGCGTTTCGGGTCTGGTAGGCTCCAGCAACGTCCAGGGCCCCCAGGCCGCGGATCCGGTCGCCGCGCAGGCGATGGCCATCGCCCGCGGATTGAAGAACGGGGGCTTCAAGAGCAAGGAAGAGGCGACCCGGGCGTTGGTCGCCGAAGTCCTGAAGGAGAAGCTGCGCATGAAGTCCTCCTCCCTCACCACGAAGATCGCGGACGCACTGCAGGATGACCCGAGGCTGAACCAGGTACTCGAGCGGCTGTGGTCCAAGGCCGAGTGAGCAGCGCTTGCCACTGGGCGAAGACAGGAAGGCCATTCTCACCAAGTACGGCCCCTACGTTCGGTCGCTCGCGGCGACCGTGCGCAAGCAGTTCAACGCCCAGCTCGAGCTGGATGAGCTGGTGGCGTACGGACAGATAGGACTGCTGGAGGCCGCTGAACGATTCGACCCGAAGGTGGGAGCCAATTTCCTCACCTTTGCCCACTACCGCATCAAGGGCGCCATCTTCGACGGCTTGAGGAAGATGGGGGTGTTGAGGGGTTCCGACGCCCGCAACGCGTACGTGGGCGAGCGGGCGGCGGCATACCTGGGCAATTTGTCGGACCGGGAGTCGGGCTCAAGCAACCGGGGCAGCTCATTCGACGATGATGTCAGTGACATCTCGGATGCTGTCCAAGGCCTGGCGATGGTGTTCGCCTCCAGTCTGGAGGGGGCCGACAACGGCGGGTACACCGACGAGTCGCTGCCGGTGGATGTCCGG
Organism: Myxococcus sp. AM011; assembly: GCF_013372595.1. Classification (NCBI taxonomy): domain Bacteria; kingdom Pseudomonadati; phylum Myxococcota; class Myxococcia; order Myxococcales; family Myxococcaceae; genus Myxococcus; species Myxococcus sp. AM011. The sequence goes on along the minus strand of NZ_JABXEM010000436.1, from coordinate 3,129 downwards.
ATCGAGCAGGAGCAGCTGAAGACGCGGGTGCGGGCGGCGATAGAGAAGCTCCCGGAGAAGGAGCGAAAGCTTCTTCAGGGGTACTACTTCCAGGGCAGGACGCTGGAAGAGGCGGGGTCGGAAATCGGGCAGTCGAAGAGCTGGGCGTCGCGGCTTCATGCGCGGGCCATCGACCGCCTCAAGGAACTCTTGAACGAGGAGGAGGAACTTCCCCCTACCTCGACGGATGCAAGGAGGCTGTCACATGGCGGGTCCGATGGCGGGCATCTCCGCGGCGCAGGTGGCGCAGCAAAAGCTGCAGGATCAGGGCGTCCAGCAGACGAACAAGGCGGGGGCGTCGAAGTTCGACGGAGTTCTCGCTGACAAGTCGCAGGGCGCCGGTCAGGTGGACGCGGCCCAGGGCGTGAACAAGGCCCAGGCGGCGCAGGCGACCCAGAAGACGGACGCCGTCCGCCAGGTGGAGACCGTCAACAAGACGGAGAAGGCGGCCCTGAACAAGGTCAACGCCACCGCCACCCAGCCTGTCTCCGCGAAGGCCGCGGAGCCTGTCGCCGCGAAGACGGAGACGGGGAAGACGGGCAAGGCCTCCGACATGATGACGCAGGTGATTGGCGACCTGGAGAAGGGCCAGGGCAACCTGGAGAAGATCATCTCCCAGGCCTCCAGCGGCAAGCAGTTCTCCAACGCCGAGCTGCTCTCGCTCCAGGCGTCCATGTACCAGTACACCCAGCAGTTGGACCTGACGAGCAAGGTGGTCGAGAAGGCCACCACCGGCCTCAAGGACGTCGTCAAGACGCAGGTCTGATTTCAATCCACCGTCCTCGGTGGCGCTTGGTTGAAGGGCGGCCTCTCCAGAGTTGGAGGGGGCGCCCTTCCGCGTTTTCCGAGGCCCAGGTAAGCTCACGCCCGCCCATGATTCGCCGACCGCATGCGTTCGCCGCCCCGCTCCTCGCCCTCGTGCTCGTGACGGGTTGTCACATCGAGCTGCAGCATGAGCTGAGTGAAGCGGACGCCAACGAAATCTACGTCCTGCTCAGCAAGAACGGCATCAACGCGAAGAAGGAGAAGGAGGAAGGCGGCAACGAGGTCCGGTTCATGATCACCGTGCCCAAGACGGACGCCGCCGAGGCCGCGGAGTTGCTCAAGCTCAACTCGCTGCCCAGGCCCGTGGAGAAGGGGCTGTCGCACTTCGCCAAGGGAAGCATGGTGCCCACCGCCACGGAGGAGCGCGCCATGCTCCTCAAGGCCATGGCGGGCGAGGTCTCCAACGCGCTCAATCAGATCGACGGCGTGCTGGAGGCGCGCGCCATCGTCAGCGTGCCGGAGAACAACGACCTGACGCAGCCGGAGAACAAGCCGATGCCGTCCGCGTCGGTGTTCATCAAGTACCGCATCGTCGAGGGCGGCAAGTCGCCCATCGAGGTCGCCGCGGTGAAGGCCTTCGTGGCCACGGCCGTGCCGGAGATGCGACCGGAGGCGGTGACGGTGCTGATGACCGCGGCGCAGGGCCCCAAGGCGGAGAAGACGGACGAGAACCGGCAGCAGGACGTGCTGGGACTGCGGATGACGGCGTCCAGCGCCAGCCAGTTCAAGATGATGCTGGCGGTGGCCTGCGTGCTCATCCTGGGGATGATGGGACTGACGGGCTGGTCGTTCATGCGCGCTCCCGGTGGCGCTCCCGCCGCGCGCGGCTCCCGTCCCCGCGTCCGTCCGCCCGAGGCCTGACGCCTTCGCGCCCCCGCCAGTGGGGCGCCTCCTTCCTCCCAGCGGGCGTCGGTGGGGCCCGCGAGGTGACGTTTGGACTCGTTCTTCACCTCGCTCAACAAGCGTCAGAGCATGTTGCTCCTGACCGCCGTCACCTTCGGCGGCCAGGAGAGCTTGGGGGCGATGGAGCACCTCCCGACGGAGGAAGGTGAGCTCTTGCGCCACCGCGCGCAGGAGATCCTGCAGATCCCCCGCGACAAGCGCATCCCCGCGCTGGTGCAGGAGATCAAGCGGCTGGTGAAGGACCGGCGCGGTCAGTTGTGGACCGCGGAGCCGGAGCGGCTGGCCGCGCTGCTGCAACGCGAGCGCGGGGCCCTGATGGAGATTGTCCTGCGCGCGCTGCCCTCCGCGATGGCGGAGGCGGTGCGGGTCCACCTGCCGCCGTCTCGCGTGAAGCTGACCCGCGAGGTCCGACCTCAAGTCCTGGACATCGTCCGGTGGCAGTTGGAGGAGGCGCTGGCGCGGGAGTCGAGCGCCTCGCAGTCCGCGGGCTTCAAGTTCTCCGACGTGCTCATGCTCCAGCAGCGGGAGCTGCTCACGGTGAGCGACAGGCTGGGCGCGCGCGTGCTGGGTCCGGCCCTGGCGGGTCTTCCCGACGCGGAGCGGGAGACGCTGCTGGAGGCCCTGCCTCCGGACCTGAAGCTCCTGGCCAGCAAGTCCGTGGCGGCCAATGCGCCGCGCAAGCTCCCGGAGGAGGACGCCCGCGCCCAACTGGAGATGCACGACGGCTTGAAGAACCCGGCCGGCTCCATCCGCAGCGCGGGAGTCCAACGGCTGGCGCGCGCGTGCGTGGCCCAGTCGCCGGAGTTCGCCGCGCGCATGCTGGAGAAGTACCGGGGCGAGTTCGGCAGCCTGGTTGCGAAGTGGGTGCGCGAGGAGCGCATCCGTCCCACCGCGCGCGGCGATGGTGGCCGCACCGACATCGTCATGGACCTGGAGCGGCTGGCCACCCGAGGCCTCATCGAGCGCCCCGTCCGCCTGGCGACGCCGCCCCCGCCGCGTCAGTCCGCCGTGCTGCCGCCCCCGCCGGGCGCGCGCAAGGCCGCTGCCGCCTCCGCCGCCGCGCGTGAGGCTCCTCCCCGTGAAGCGCCGGCGGGTGCCTCCCGCGAGCCCGCGCCGTCCCGCGAGCCCGCGCCGGTGGCACGTGAGGCGGGTGGTTCCGCCGTGCATCGGGAGCCCGTGAGCGCTCCTCGAGAGGGCACGGGCGTGGCTCGCGAGCCGGGCAAGGCGGGCACCGCCACGCGCCGGCCTCCTGGCGCCGATCCCTCGGTGAAGCGCGACTTCATGGCCGAGCGCGCCGCGAGGAGCGCGGGCGCCATGTCCAGCCGGGAGCGGGAGCCTTCTCGTGTCGCGCGTCCCAAGGAG
>NZ_JABXEM010000435.1:0-5543 GCF_013372595.1 Myxococcus sp. AM011 | reverse complement strand
CCGGGGGGGATGGGGTCTCCCTCGCGACGGAGGATCTGAAGCGTGTTGTCGGATGAGTTGAGGATGTAGAGGTACGGGTCCAGGACCAAAACCTGGTTGGGAGCGCGGCCCGTGTCGTTGCGCGCGGGCAGCACGCCGTAGTCACTTAGACGCGCCTGGACGAGCTTGCGTGTGGAGTCGAGCACCAGCAGCACGTTCATCATCCGCGCCGCGCTCTGCGGAGACGAGGCCACCAGGGTGTTCGGGCCCTTGAAGTCCGAGCCGGACTGGATGCCCACCACCTGCCCGGTGTTGAAGCACGTGGCCACCACATCGTAGGTGCACACGCCGCCCCGGCAACTGCGAGCGTCGCCGCAGGCGTTGTCGCAAGCGCCGCAGTGGAGGTTGCTGACGGCCGGATTGATACACCCGTTTGAACACTGAAGCATGCCCCCAGCGCAGCTCCCCTGGCAGTCGCCATTCATGCACACCTCGAACGGTTGGCAGACCTTGCCGCCTTCGCCCGCGCAGCCGCCGCAATGCTGGGGCGAGGACTGGGTATCGACACAGGCGTCGCCGCAGGCCGTGGCGCCCTGCTGACAGCGGCACGCGCTCTGCGCGCAGAGCTGTCCGGTGCCGCAGGTGTTGCCACACTCGCCGCAGTTCGCGGACTCGCTGGTGAGGTCCACGCAGGTGTCCCCGCAGCGGGAGAGTCCCTCGCTACAGACAACGCCTTCGTCGGGGCAGCCCGTCAGCAGCAGGCACGACAGCAGGGAGACCAGGACGGCGACGTGTCGCCCGGGAGGAAGTGGCGCGGCATTCATGGGGTGTCCGCCTTTTTTCGAGGGGAAGAGGGAGAGACGTCGAGCGACATCGCCACGGAGGCGAGCACGGCGCGGCCCGGCAGGGGATAGCCGTCGAAGTCCTCGACGAAGGTGTCGAAGACATTCTTGAAATCGAGAGAGAGGGTCAGTGCGGGATGGCGTCCCAAGATAGTGGACACGCCCGCGTGCAGCAGCGCCCGGGCCGGCAGCACCAGCTCCCCGGTGCGGTTGCGAAGCTGCGAGGATTGGGCCCGCAGCTCCACGCGGCCCGTCAGCCAGGAAGGCCCGGCGGCCACGCGCGCGGACACGGTGTGACGCGGACGGAGCGGAAGCTCCTTCAGGTAGTAGCGCGGGTCGTCCCGGAGGTTGCGCGAGACGAGCACCGTGTACGCCAGGGAGCCCGACATGTAGGGCGTGGGTCGCGCCTCCGCGTCCACTTCCAGCCCCGAGACGCGCGCCGAGGCGAAGTTGAAGGGCTTCGCGGCGAACGGGGGATAGGCCTCGTAGGCGATGAGGTCCTCGTAGAGGCTATGAAAGGCACCCACGGACACGAGCGAGCGCTCCGTGTGGTGGGCCAACGCCACGTCCGCGGACACGGCCCGCTCGGCGCGCAGGTCCGCGTTGGGCAGCAGCGTGCCCTGGCGCACGTACAACTCCAGCATCGAAGGCGCGCGGTGGGCCTGTCCCACGTTGGCGCGCAGCTCCAGGCCGGCGGGCAGTGACACCAGGGCCCCCAGCTTGGGAGACCACAGGGTGTATGGGCCCACGCGCTCCAGTCGCAGCGAGGGCGTCACGTGCAGGCGCCCCGAGAAGAGCGCGACGTCGTCCATCGCCATGACGCTGGCGCGCAGCCAGGACGTCCGCTCCTCCGTCGGCGTGGCGACCCCGTTCGTGGACAGGCCTTCGCCACCCACGCTCGCCAGCGCTGAGACGACGTGCGAGTCACCCAGGGGCCTTCGCCCCTCGAACTCTCCGCCACCCGCGCGCAGCACCTGCACGCCCTGCTGCGACACCGGGCCGCCGGACAGCTCCAAGCGCTCCTGTCGGAAGTGCGCGCGCGCCGACACGTCGACCCGGTTCGCGAGCGAGCCGAGCACGCGCAGGCTCAGCACGCCCCGGCGACTGGACTGACGAGCGTCCGCGACGGGGTTCTGCACCGTGCCCGCGAGTCCGCGTCCTTCCAGCGAGCCCTCGCCCATCGCATCCACCACCACGCCCGGAGCCAGCCGATGCCTCACGCGCAGCAGCGCACCCGCGCCCCGTGCATCGTTGTTGTCGCGCCGTCGCGTCTCGGGCGCGTCTCCCGGCAGCGTGGGCGTGGTGTCGAAGGGGTAGGAGAAGCCGCCAGAGGAGGTGCCACCATGCACGAGCAGGAGCAGCTCACTGTCCAGCAGCGGGCCGGTGGCGGCGAGCCAACCCGTCGCCGTATCCCAGCTTCCGTAGCTCACTTCCCCGGACAGGCTCAGCGTGTCGCCAGGGCTGCGGGTGACGATGTTCACCACGCCGCCGAGCCCACCGCTGCCATAGCGTGCACCCGCGCTGCCTCGCAGCACCTCGAACTCGCGAGCGAGCGCCAGGGGGATGCGCGACAGGTCCGCGCTGCCACCCGCGCCGTTGAGGGGGATGCCGTCGAGCAGCACCAGCGTCCCGTTCGACGAAGCGCCGCGGACGACGAGGCTCTTGCTCTGGCCATACCCGCCCGACTCCTGGATGGCGACACCCGGTGACGTGGCGAGCACCTCGGCGGTGTCGCGGGCCGTGCCGCCGCGCTCCTCCACGGAGATGACGGTGACGACGCTGCTGGGGTCCCGTTGCGAGGCGCGGTCCATCGGCTCGGGGTCGGGCACCTTGCCCACCACGTCGATGACCTCGGACAACGGTGGGGTGCCAGCGTCCTCGGAGGATTGGGCCCGCACGGAGGCGCCTGCCAGCAGCGCCAGTCCCAGGCACCACCTCGCGAACGCTGTCCTCACGCTCCCGCACCGGGAGCGAGTCCCGGACCGAAGCCGAGAATGGAAGCCCGGCGCAGCGAGCCGAGCATCCGCAGCAGCCGTCCTTCATCCAGCGTGGCGTCTTCCCGAGCGGCACGTTCGAGCAATCGCCAGCCCGTCATGCGGGGTTCGATGGTCTTCACCAGCTCCGCGAGGGAAGGGGAGACGAGTTGGAGCACCGTGCCCCACGGAGTCCGCACGCGGAACGCGCCACAATGTCTCCACCCGCCGGTCATCTGGCGCGCATCCTCCAGGGCGCGACCTTCCGCGTCCAGGGCGAACCCGAGTGGCTCCTTCAACAGGTGCCCCAGGTCGTTTTCACCCGCGAGACCGCCGGGCTCGGGAGGAAGCCGCTCTCCGAGCACGTGCAGTTCCAGGTCCAGCAGTGAACCGTAGGCCGCCTGCTTCATGACGAGGTGCTCACCCAGCACGCAGCCGTCGAGCCCCGTGGACAGCAGGCACCACAGGGCGTCCTCGGGTGTCTCGACGATGGGCTCTCCCGCGACGTTGAAGGAGGTGTTGAGCAGGACGGGCACCCCGGTGCGGGCATGGAACGCCGTGAGCAGCGCGTGCAGCAGCGGGACGTGCTCCGCGCGGACCGTCTGGACGCGGCCGGTGCCGTTGACGTGGGCGACGGCGGGGACGCGATGACGCTGCGCCTCACGAAAGCGCCATACCCGCAGCATGAAGGGACTGTCGTCGGACTCCGTGGCGTCGAGGTCGAACCACTCGCGTGCATGCTCCGCGAGGATGGCGGGCGCGAAGGGGCGGAAGGCCTCGCGGAACTTCACCCGGCTGTTGAGGACGTCCTTCATGTCACCGGGACGCGGGTCGCAGAGGATGCTCCGCTGCCCGAGCGCGCGCGGGCCCAGCTCGGAGCCTCCCTGGAACCACCCGAGCATCTTGCCCTCCACCAGCAGGTCCGCGACGGCGGGCACCACCGAGGGCAAGCGACGGGACACGACGGCGGGAGTCGCCTGGATGGCGCGCTCCATCCAAGCGGAGGGATACGTCCTGCCCACGCTGTCCTGCTGGAGCCTTCGACTGGAGCGGCGACCTGTCAGGTGCCAGAGCCCGTGGTACGCCGCGCCCAGGGCCGTGCCGCTGTCCTCGGCGGCGGGCATGACGTAGACGTCCCGGAAGCCCGCTTCGGTGAAGAGGCGCTCGTTCGCCACGCTGTTGAGCGCGACGCCACCCGCGTAGCAGAGCGTGTCGCAGGACGTGCTCGCGCGCAGTCGTCGGACGACGTGTAGCAGCCCTGCTTCCAGCGCCGCCTGTGCGGAGGCCGCGAGGTTCCGATACTCCTCCTGTCGCGCGGGCCAGCGCTCGTTGTGAGGGAACCGCCGAGGCACGGCGTCGGAGAAGACGAACCGTCCGTCGACGATGTCGAAGAAGTCGGTGACGGGGAGGTCGGGCGCGCCATGGGGCGCGAGGCCCATGACCTTGCCCGGCCCCTCGAGCACGTCCGAGAAGAGCTGTCGCCCGACGGCGGAGTACAGGCCGCCCAGGCTGCCGAAGCGTGGCATCCCCTGGAAGTGCTCCAGCTCCGCGGAGGCGGTGACCTCCAGGAAGGTCCCCAGGTGTTTCTCCAACGGGACGAAGCCTTCGCGTGAGGCGCGGTAGACGGAGAGCGTCTCTTCTCCGCGTCGCTCGGAGACGACCGCCGCCAGCTCCTCTGGGGGCAAGTCGTTGACGTTGGAGCCGAAGCCGTCGGCGACGAGCACCAGGGCCTCGTCGAAGCCGGACGTGGCGAAGGCGCCGACGGCGTGTCCCAGATGATGTGAGAGGGTGAGGGTCGGCACCCCCGTCCTCTGGAGGGCGAGGTCGGGGTTGGCCCGCACGTCGAACAGGGGCCCACGAGGCCCCATCAGCGAGCAGCACGCGACGAGGCTCAGGTCCTCGGGTTGGATGCCCGCGTGCTCCAGGCAGTAGCGCACCGACAGCGATGCGAGGCCGCCAGGAAGCCACGCCCGCTTGCGTCGCAGCAGGCGCTCTTCCTGGATGGCCACGACCACTTCGTCGCCGCGCAAGAGACACGCGGCGCCGTTGTGGTTCGACGCGCCAATGCCCAGCACCCACGGAGCGCTGTGGCCCGACATGGGAGTGCCTCAGTTCGCCGGAGCGGGCTCGGGCCTTAGTGAAGGCGCCTGGGGCGGAGCGACCTGGGGGGCCTGCTTGCGAGGCGCGGGAGCGGCGGGTGCGGGCGCGGCGACGTTGAAGAGGTTGACGAGCACGCCCACGGCCGCGAGCTGGGACGTGGTCGGGTTGTAGTCAATGGCCTCGCCGATGGGGAAGTCCACGGAGCTGGAGGCCTGGACCTGGAGCTGGCCGTCGGGGGTGACGAGGACGGTCCACAAGAGCCCCTCCTGCGTGGTGGCGAAGACGTATGGCTGACCGCCGACGCGGGCCATGGCGGCGCGGAACGCGAAGGACTGGGGCAGGGACAGGTTCTGCTTCAGGTCCACGGAGCCCTGGGACTGGAACTCCGCGGGGCGCACGCGGAAGAGCCACGTGTTCTTGTCCGAGGGGCCCACGGAGCAGGCCACGGCCACGAGGTCGTCATCGAGGATGGCCAGGCCGTTGATGCCGCGCTGGGCGCCCGGGTTGTAGCGCTTGCGGGCGAGCACGTTGCCCTGGGGGAGCTGGAGCATCACCAGGTCTCCGTCCTCGGCGCCGGTGATGACGACGCCATTGCGCCACGCGACGATGTCGCGCACGTTCCAGAGCTGGAAGGGGCTGGGGATGGGGT
>NZ_JABXEM010000434.1:0-5602 GCF_013372595.1 Myxococcus sp. AM011 | reverse complement strand
GGGGTGAGGCAGGTCGGCCAGCCGCTCGCCAATGGGGGGATGGCTCTGGCCCTTGAGGACGACCCAGCGGGGGGGCTGGGGGTCCATCTTGTTGACGCGGGCGGCCTTCACCAGCATGCGGCGGAACGCGTCGACGTCATGGGTGAGGCGCAGGGCATAGCGGTCCGCCTCGCGCTCTCGCTCGCGGGAGAAGGCCCCGGCGATGGGGCCGCCGACGAGCAGGACGGCGGAAAGCAGGAGGGAGAGCAGGGGGAGGGTGCGGATGTCCGCGAAGCGCGTGGTGCCGAACCAGCCGCGCGCGGACGCCACGCGCAGCATCCGGTCGATGGCGAAGAGGAGCGCCACCAGCGCCAGCGAGGAGGCGATGCGGCCGGGCCACTTCGGCTCGTGCACATGGCCGGCCTCGTGGGCCACTGCGGCGAGCACCTCGTCCTCGGTGAGCTCCTGCAGGATGATGTCGTTGAGGACGATGGTGCGCGTGGGGCCCTGGCCCGCGAAGTATGCCTGGAGCCGGCGCGAGGCGATGGAGGTCTTCTCCACCAGTACGTCGGAGAAGGCGATGTCCGCCTGGGTCATCAGCTCCGTCATCCGCGTGCGCAAAGGGCCCGAGGGGAGGGGCTCCTGCTCGAAGTAGAGGCGGCCCCGGTAGGGGTCCAACGCGGAGGAGACGAGCAGGAGGAGGGCGACGGGCACGCCCAGAATCCACCACCAGCGCCGCGTGCGACGGGCCAGTCCGTACAGGCCGATGACGAGCGCGGCGATGGCGAGCGCGCCCAGCAGGTGACCCTTGAGCATGTCCCGGGCGAAGGCGGCCGGGGTGTAGTTGGACATGCCGTGCTGGTGTTCCAGCGTGTACGCGAACCAGATGTCCACGGGCGCGTAGACGAGCTTCACGAACAGGTCCGTCATCAACGCGAAGATGACGGCCGCGCCCCAGCCCGGCTCACCCCACAGCCGGTCCATGGCGCTGAAGAAGGCGCGGCTGACGGGCGCGGTGCGCAGGAAGCCGAGCCGGCGCTCCAGGCCCGCGGCGAACGCCGTGGCCATGCGGAAGAAGGGCCGGACGAGCACGCCCAGCAGCAGCGCCAGCAGGGCCAGCCGCGCGAAGGGGTCCACCGCGGCCCGGACGTAGTAGGGCAGGTGGTAGGCGTGAATCTCCGCCAGTTGCTCGGGCGTGAAGAGGGGCTCCATGCGAGGGCCCCAGGCTACGCCGCGCGGCCCCTGGCTGCCCAGCCAGGGGGCTCCTCCGCTCTACGTATGGGGCTCCTGCTCGGAGGCGGGCGGGGCGGGAGCGGGCTCTCCCTCCGCGTCCGCCAGCAGCAGTGCCTTCACCTTGGCGAGGCTCTCACGCGTGCGGTCCACGAAGGCGCTCTGCGAGCCGATGCGCTCGGCCGTCTCCAGCGTGCGCTCGTAGATGTTGATGGACTTGGTGAGCAGCACCCGAATCTTCTTCCGCAGCTCCTGGCGGTAGACGACGGCCTCCTCGGCGTTGAGCTCCGAGGGAGCCGGGGAGCTGACCATCTGCGCGTAGAGGTCCTCGTACATCGCGCCAATCTGCGCGCCCGCGGCGGTGGCCCAGTAGCCGTTGCCCACGCGGATGGAGCGCAGGTAGTGGCCCTGCGCGGACAGGAGCAGCTCCGCCTTGTAGTTGAGGTCCTCGGCGAGCTTGTCGGCGCCCTTGGCCGGGTCCAGCTTCACGTTCTCGTAGTGCAGCCGGTACAGCTCCCCCATGAAGAAGTGCGCCTGCGCGGGGAAGTAGTCGTCCACCTCGTCCTTGTCGGCCAGGGCCTCGTAGGAGGAGATGGCCTTGCGCAGCGTCGCCTCCGCGGCGTCGGTGCGGCCCGCCTCCAGCTCGCAGACGCCCTGCTGCACCCGCGCCTCGATGCGGCGGTTGGCGGGAAGGTCCTCGCGCTCGGCCACGGTGGTCAGCACCGCGATGGCCTCGTCGTAGCGCTCCAGGTGGTACTGCGTCTCCGCCACGCGGAAGGACGCGTCCAGCGCGTCGCCCTGGCCCCTGGCCGGGTCCGCCAGCTCGGAGAAGCGGTGCCCCGCCTCCTCCCACTCCTTGAGGCGCTGGTGGGCGAGGCCCGCATTGTAGAGGGAAGCGCGGCGGTGCTGGCTGTTGGGGTGGAAGTCCACCAGCCGGCCGAAGTAGCGCGCCGCCTGCTTGAAGTCGTTGGCCGCGAACGCCGACGTCCCTCCGGCGAACAGCTCCTCGTCGTTGAGCTTGTCCAGCTCCAGGTCCGCCGTCACCGTCACGGCGTCGAACTGGAGCTCCTGCTTCACGGGGCCCGTCTCGGAGGACTCCGGACGCGCGGCGGCGCCCGTCGTCCGACATCCGGTGACGCCCAGTCCCAGGGCGACCACCCACCACCACCGGCTGACCGACATGTACGTTCGCTCGCTTCCCGTCACGGAATGCGCCTCCTGCCCTGCCGCCTCAGGACAACGCCCAGTCCCTCGGAGTTCCCACCGCGCGGGTGGGCGCGCCCAGTTTAATGCGTCCCCCCGCTCCGCGCCGCCTCGGCTGGTCGCTCGTCGGGCGGACCTCGCGTCAGAAGGTGTCGTCGCCGAGCAGGAAGCGGCCCGTCTGCCAGAGGCTGGTGATGTCGTGCACGTCCAGCCCGAAGCGCGGCACCTGAATCAGGGGGATGCCCGGGCAGGCGGCCTGGAGCTGGGCGATGCCACGTCCATCCTGCTCGGCGAGCACCTGCAACTCGCGCAGCGTCTCCTCCACCTTGGCGCGGCGGGTGGGCGTCAGCGTGGCCGCGTCCTGCCACATGGCCTCGGTGGGCAGCGGGTGGACGCGGTTCACCACCAGCGCCACCACCTCCATGCGGTGCTGCTTCAACAGGGTGCTGAAGTGGATGGCTTCATCCATGCGCTCGGGGTGCGGGCTCGTCACCAGCACGAAGCCCGTGGACGCATCCTCCAGCAGCGCCCTCACGCCGCGCGCCCGCTCGCGGAAGCCCTCGTTCATGCCGGACAGCGAGAGCATGAAGCTGGACAGCTCCTGGAGCATCTCCGTGCCGGTGAACTTGGACAGCGCGCGCAGCACGTAGCCGCTGCGGTTGAACAGCGACATGCCCAGCTTGCCCGCCTTCAGCGCGGGGGCCAGCAGCCACTTCGCCGCCTCATTGTCCAGGAAGTCCAGGACGCGGTTGGGCGCGTCGAGGAAGTCCAGCGCGTGCGCGGTGGGCGGCGTGTCCAGCACGACGAGTTCGTACTCGCCCTTGCGGCGCAGCTCCCACACCTTCTCCATGGCGATGTACTCCTGGCTGCCGGCCAGGGCGGTGGAGAGCGATTGGTAGAAGCGGTTGGCGAGGATGCGCTCGCGCTGGTCGGGCGGAGCGACGCGGGTGATGAGGTCATCCCACGTCTGCTTCATGTCCAGCATCATCGCGTGGAGCGACGCGCGGGCCGTCACGCCCAGCGGCTCCAGCGCGGAGGCCGGCACCTGCGTCTCCGCGTTGCCCAGCGCGGACAGGCCCAGCGAGTTGGCCAGGCGCTTCGCCGGGTCGATGGTGCACACCAGGCTGTCGCGGCCATCCACCGCCGCGCGCAGGCCCAGGGTGGCCGCCACCGTCGTCTTTCCGACACCGCCGGAGCCGACGCAGATGAGGACGCGCTTCTTGGCGAGCGCGGGACCCAGAGCCGTCGTGCTCACTTGTCCCCCATCACCAGTGCTTCGAGGTGGCCCATGACCTGTTCAATCGCGTCCCGCCCGAAGGTCGGGAGGTACAGCCGGGGGACGTTGAACACCGGCGCGTGGAGGTTGCGCTCCAGCTTGGTGCCCGCGAGCACCGTCAGCGAGGCGCGGTCGTGGTTCGCCTGCGCCACGCGGTGCAGCTCCGGGTGGTCCGCCAGCGCCTCCAGGTCCGCCTCCGTGAAGCGCTCTGGAATGGCCTGGTTGAGCACCGCCGCGTGCGTGCGGATGTGCACCTTGTCCTTCAGCGCGGCGTGCAGCTCCAGCGCCTCGTTCACCGGCATCTCCTCCGGGAGCGCCACCAGCACCGCCGCCGTCACCGCCGGGTCCACCAGCAAGTCCCTCATCTTCTGCGCCTCGCGCGACATGGGCCCCTGGGGCACCGTCTGCACGAGCACCTGCGGCACGCTGAGGAAGGAGATGGCGTGGCCCGTGGCCGGCGCGTCCAGGACGATGGTGTCGAAGCGCCACCGTCCGTCCGGCAGCTTCTCCTGCAGGTGGTACATGATCTTCCCCAGCAGGACGAGCTCCTGGAGGGACGGGATGAAGCGCAGGAAGTAGCGCACCAGCCGGTTCTCGAAGACGGTTTTGTAGAGGGCCTCGAAGCGCAGCACCATGAGGCCGTACTCGCGCATGGCCTCCTGCGGGCGCACGTCCACCGCCCAGAGGTTCTCCTCCAGCAGCTTCACTTCGGGGCCCGCGGCGGGGTGCTCCAGGAAGCGGCTGATGCGCTCCTGCGTGTTCACCTCGCACACCAGCGTCCTACGCCCCGCGCGCGCCGAGCGAAGGGCGAGCGCCGCGGCAACCGTGCTCTTGCCCACGCCGCCCTTGCCGGAGACGACCCACAACCGCTTGTCCAGGAGCCCTGCCATAAGAGAGCGGCGAACCGTAGGAACCGTGTCTCCCGGAGTCAACGCGTTTGGCCAGGAGGAGGTGCCCAACTTGACACGTCGCGTTGCCCCCTCGCAGAGTGCGGCGTCTTTTTCCTGACGTCCCGATGGCGGGGGGCTCCCGCACGGGTGAAGCTCCTGGTTCCCATGCTCAAGAACAACCCGGTGATGAAGAAGCTCGTGGAGACGGGCGAGGAGCGCGTCGGCAAGCTGGCGCAGCAGCTCCTGTCGAACGAGAAGTTCGTGTCGACGGTGCAGACGCTGGTGTCGAGCTCGCTGGCCGCGAAGGGCACGCTGGACAGCGCGCTGCGCTCGGCGCTGTCGGCCATGAACCTGCCGTCCACCGCGGACCTGGAGCAGCTTCGCTCGAAGGTGGACGACCTGGAGCGGCTGCTCGCGTCGGTGGAGAGCAAGGTGGACACCCTGTTGGCGCAGAAGGCGCCGTCGTCGAAGAAGTAAGCACCCGGAAGCGAGCCGGGGAGTCCAAGGCCCATGCGGCGCATCGCCTTCATCAACGAGAAGGGCGGCACCTGCAAGACGACGCTGGCGGTGAACACCGCCGCGTGGCTCGCACGGGAGCGGGACTTGCGGGTGTTGCTGGTGGACCTGGACACCCAGGGCCACGCCGGCAAGGCCCTGGGCCTGGACGTGCGCACGCTGCCTCGCAACGTCTTCCACCTGCTGACCGACGACGCCGTGCGCCTCCGGGACGTGGTGTATCCCTCGGCCGTGTCCGGCCTGGACGTGCTGCCCTCGTACAAGGAGATGGCGGACTTCCCCCTCGCCGTGGCGGGGGACGCGCGACGGGCCCACCGGCTGGCGGACAGGCTGGAGGCGGCCCGGGAGGCGGGCTACGACGCCGTCGTGTTCGACTCGCCGCCGTCCATGGGGCTCACCACGCGCAACATCCTCGTCGCCGCCACGGAGGTGGTGGTGCCCGTGGCGCTGACGTACCTGGCGCTGGATGGCTGCGCGGAGGTGGCGGACACGGTGCGGCAGGTGGGGG
>NZ_JABXEM010000433.1:0-5675 GCF_013372595.1 Myxococcus sp. AM011 | reverse complement strand
GGGCAGGCTGCTGGAGAGAGGCTGGGGTAGAGTGCGCGCCATGCGTCGCCTCCTCCTGTTCGCGCTCCCCCTGCTGGCCGTGGCCTGTTCCAAAAAGGACCAGGCGAACATCGCCATCAACGTCAACTACACGCCGAGCTTCAAGACGGGCTGCATCGTGATGCAGGTCCAGGATGAGGCGAACGCAGCGAACGTCACCGACAAGCAGACAGTGACGGACCTCGCGACCAGAGTGCCGCCGTTGAAGCTGGGGGTTGCTCTCAGGGAGGGTTGGGGCCCGAAGCTGAAGGTGACCATCGCCGCACATGAGCAGTCGTGCGAGGGCAAGGAGGTGGACAAAGTGGAGCTGTCCGTCGACCTGTCGGGCGAGGGGACCAAGTCTGCGGTCTCGGCACAGCTCAACGCCCCTGACGAGGATGGTGATGGGTACGTCGCCGTGCTGGGGGACGGGAAGGGCGGCACGGACTGCCAGGACAGTGGGCTGAATGCGGCGCTGCGGTTCCCGGGCAATATCGAAGTCTGCGACGCGGTGGATAACAACTGCTCTGGTGTGGCGGACGAGGGGCTCGATAAGAAGTGGTACCAGGACGCGGACAACGATGGTGTTCCCAGGGGGCCCGACTTCGTAAGTCAGTGCGCGAAGCCCGCCGGGAACTACATAGAGTACGCCGAGGCAGGGCCGTTTGACTGTGATGAGACCAGTATGAACGCGGCCAATAGGTTTCCGGGCAACGAAGAACTCTGCGACGGTTTCGATAACAACTGTGAGAACGGTGTCGACGAAGGGTTCGCCGCGAGGAATGCGCCGTGCAATAACGAGTGCGGCGGCGTGACGGTGTGCGCGGCGGACGGCAAGTCGGTGGTGTGCAACCGTGAGCCGGGGCGGAACTACTACCGGGACGTGGATGGTGACGAAGACGGTGACGCGACCCTGCAGGCTGTCGTGAAGTGCCAGGGACAGCAACCCGACCCTGGGTATGTGCTGAACAACCATGGGGACTGCGATGACGTGGATCCCGCGGTGAGTTCATTGCGCGCTGAGGTCTGCGATGCCATCGACAACAATTGCGACGGTACCGTGGACAACAACACGGCGGTGTCGTGCGGTGGCACTCTGAAGGACGTGGCCGACTACCACCTGAGTTCAACAGGGCAGAACTGGAGAACGGTGTCGGCCGCCCCCAGCGGCTATCCCGTTTGGGTTGCAGGCCTGGGCGGGAAGCTGGCGATGCGCAGGGCGGCCGGTGCGAAGTTCGAGAGCTTCAGCTTTGGAGACCCCACGAGCCCGACGCCCCCTGATGGGAGCCCCGTCCTCCATCCGAACAACTGTGGCAACGGTGATTGGTATGTCTCCTGGGTGAACTCCTCCGGTGTTGTTTTCCTGGGAGGCCCGAGTGGATTACTGGCCATCCACACTGGAGCGACTGATTACACGTGCGTGCCGGGAGGAGCGCCAACAAGCGTCCTCATTACTGGCATGGTGGGCTTCGATGTTGGTGGGATGACCACTATCTATATCACCGATAGCGACGGACGCTTGATCAGGTGGAATGTGGGTAGCACGCCAGCGTTCACCGATTTGAACGACAACAACTTCAACTACTACGGCCTTCACGGCCTGAGTGAGGACCTCCTGCTGGTGTCAGGAGGGCGAACAGGGCCGGATCAACAGCGGTTCGCGTCCTACGCAGGAGTTTCGTCTGGGACGACTGCGGCACCAACAACGCACACGGCGAACCCGAATAACGTGGGGGGGAAGGCGAATGCGGTGTGGATGGGGACTGCGAGCAATGCGTGCGCAGTGGGAGACGGCGGGGCTGTATGGCGTTGGGATGGGGCGACGACGTGGAACAGATTCAATGCCCCTGCAGGAGTGACGGTTGACTTCAGCAGCGTGGTGATGAGGTACAACGCGCAGGACACGGCGAACCCGCTGAACAGGCAGTGCTACATGGTGGACAAGAGCGCGGCAGGAAAGCTGCGCCGACTGACACCGTTCGGTTGGGCCAAGGGACCGGATCTGCCACTGGCCAACGCAGACAAACCACTCCGCGACATCGCCATTACCCAGACAACAGGAGAGTTCTGGATCGTCGGTGATGACGGCCGGGTGTTCCACTACCCGGAGCCTGCGCCGTAGTCGTCGGTCGGGTCGTGCCACGCTTCGGGCTTGGAGGGCCGGAGCGTGGTGTCTTGGACAGGATAGTCCCGTCTTGATTTTCCGTGGTTCAGTAGTCGGACATAGAGTGCAGGCATGTCCAAGTCATGCCTGTGGGGGGAATGCCTGGCGGTCTTCGCCTGTGTGTCGGTGGCCATGCCGCTGCGCGCGCAGGGAGCCGAAGGTGAGGTCCAACGCCAAATCACGGAGGCCATCCGCCTCTACGAGGACCTCGAATACGAGCGAGCGTTGGAGGGACTGAAGCACGCCAGTCGCCTGTCGCACGGTCCCGACGAGGCGGTCTCCCTCTCCCTGTTGCGCGGCATCATCCAAGCGGACATGGGAAGGTGGGAGTCGGCCCGCAAGGACTTCCGCGAGGCGCTCCAACGCCAGCTCGATGCCCAGCTCCCTTTGCACGTCTCGCCCAAGGTGAGTGGAGAGTTCGAGGCGCAGCGCTCGAAGGTTCGTGAATCCACGGCCGGTCGACGCAAGGCCGCGCCTCCAGTAGCCGCGCCACAGGTGGTCGAGGTCGTGCCCTTGGACGAGAAGCCACTTGCCCAGGAGCCAGTGGTTGCCCGGCCGGACCTGACTCCTCCCAGCAGGGAAGACAAAGCCCCGCCAGAGTGGGCGACAAGTACCGTGGAGGGAGACGTGGAGCGCGCGTCCCAGGGCGTGCGCATCGCGGGACGTCGGGTTCCGGTGGTGAGCTGGGCTCTGTTGGGGGCGGGAGTCGCGGCGGGTGGAGTGGGGACGGTGTTCGGTCTGGCATCGCAGAGCCAGGTTGACGATGCGAGGGCCGGGCAGCTCAAGGACCTGGAGGCCAACCATTCACGGGCACAGGGAAGTGCCAGGACGGCAAACATCCTTTTCGGCACGGCGACGGCTGCTGCTGTAGGCGCGCTGGCGACGTGGCTCTTCATAGGCTCCACTGCCGAGACCGTGGCCCAGGGAGGTGCGCGATGATCCGCGTGGGAATCCTGGCAGTCGCGAGTTTGATGGTGCTGGGCGGCTGCTCCGTGCCGAGCCTCGAGGCGCTCCGGGCGGAGCGGGGTGTCCCCATCTCGGTCAATTACACTCCGAGCTTCAAGACCGGGTGCATCGTGATGCGAACCCAGGATGAGGCGAAGGCGACGAACTCCACGGAGCAGAGCATTGGGAGCGATTCTCTCGCGAGGCAATCGCCACCATTGGTGCTCAAGGTACTCCGCAAAGCCGATTGGGGTGCGCTGGTGAAGGTGACGATTCGCGCGCACGAACAGACGTGCGAGGGCAAGGAGGTGGACAGGGCGGAGGTGCCTGTCGATCTGTCGGGGGAGGGCAGCCAGCAACCTCTAAGCGTGACGCTCAACACGCCGGACGAGGATGGTGATGGGTACGTCGCCGTGCTGGGGGATGGAAAGGGCGGTACGGACTGCGATGACCGCGACCGGACGAGGAACCCAGCGGCGGTCGAGGTCTGCGACAACAAGGATAACAACTGCGACGGCTCGGCGGACGAAGGGCTCAACACGAGCTGGTACTTGGACGAGGATGGTGACGGAGTTCCCCGTGGGCCCGACTTCGTTTCGTCATGCACGTCGCCAAGCGGTAATTATATACAATATCCTGCGGCAGGCCCGTTTGACTGCAGGGACTTTGGCCTGGATGCGGCGAAGATGTTCCCTGGGAACTCAGAGAAGTGCGACAACGTCGACAATAACTGTAACAACATAGTCGACGAGGGATACGCTGCCACGGGGGAAACCTGCAATTCCGAATGCGGAGGCATGACGGTGTGCTCGGGGGATGGCAATGCCGTGGTGTGTAGTCGTGACCCGGGGAGATACTACTACCGCGACGTGGATGGTGACGGGGATGGTGATCTCTCTGCGACCGCTGTTTTGAAGTGCGAGAGCCAGCCGCCCGACCCGGGATATGTGCTGAGCAACCACGGAGACTGCGATGATGTTGACCCTGCAGCGAGTTCATCGCGCGCGGAGGTGTGCGATGCCATCGACAACAATTGTGATGGCCTCGTGGACAACACTGCTGTGTCATGTGGTGGCACGCTGAAGGACGTGGTCAATCATCACGTGGGTGGGAATACACACGACTGGAGGACGGTGTCGACGGGGCCGAATGGCTATCCGGTGTGGATTGCCGGTCGCGGAGGCAAATTGGCGGTGCGCAGGACGGCCAGTGGTAAGTTCGAGAGCTTCAGCTTTGGGGATGCGACTGGTACGACGCCGGATGGAAGCCTGCCGGCCAGCAGCAACAACTGCGGCAATACAAATTGGACAGTCTCCTGGGTGAACTCCACCGGAGTTGTGTTCCTGGGCGGCGAGGGTGGAATGCTGGCCATCCATGCAGGGAATACTGCCCCGTGCGGCACAGGCGCCTTGACAGTCCCCAGTGACAACCTCACGGGAATGGTGGGCTTCGAGACTGGGGGGGAGACCACCATCTACATTACTGATACTGCAGGCCGTTTGATCAAGTGGGTGGTAGGTGGCAATCCGCAGCATTCCCTGGTGCACGACAACAACATCAACGTCTATGGCGTCCATGGCCTGAGTGAGAGCCTCCTGCTGGTATCAGGGGGGAACACGGCAGGAGACATTGGCCAAGCGTTCCAGTCTTATACCAGTGGTACCCCCTCCTCGTTGCACGCCACCTTGCCAGACAATGGGGATGGCACAGCGAACGCGGTGTGGATGGGGAAGACTGACAAGGCGTGCGCGGTAGGAGACGATGGATTGGCGTGGCGCTGGGATGGCGCGACCACGTGGCACAGAGCTGAATCCTCGGGAACGACGTCCGACTTCAGCAGCGTGGTGATGCGGTACGACGCGCAGAACACCTCAAACCCGCTGAATGACCAGTGCTACATTGTGGACAAGGGTGCGAACGGCAAGCTGCGCCGGCTGACACCCTTTGGCTGGGCCAAGGGGCCTGACTTGCCGTCGAACAGGGCGAACGTCCCCCTGCGCGACATCGCCATCACCGCCACAGGAGAACTTTGGATCGTCGGTGACGACGGCCGTGTCTTCCACTACCCGGAGCCGTGACCTCCCGGTCCTGAGTCCCCGGGCCCACGAGGCCCGGGGTCCTCCAACTCCCGCAGTGGCACCCACCGCTCCAGCGGCGGCCCGCCGTGCTTGCCCCGTCCAATCCGCTGCGACGGATAAATCCCCCGGTGGCCCGTCAGCAGATACGCCACCGTCGCCACAATCATCACGTGCGTCAGCACCCCCGCGCCCACCAGCTCCACCGCCATGATGGACAACGCCAGCGGTGTATTCGCCGCCGCCGCGAACAGCGCCGCCATCCCCACCGCGGCCCCCAAATCCACCGGCAATCCCAACACCCGCGCCAACACATTCCCCAAGCTCGCGCCAATGAAGAACAGCGGAGTCACCTCTCCGCCCAGGAACCCCGAGGCCAGCGTCACCACCGTGAACGCCAGCTTCCAGGCAAACGCCGACACCGGCAGCGCCGGGTCCTCGAACGCCCTCACAATCCCCGGCACCCCCAACCC
>NZ_JABXEM010000432.1:0-5632 GCF_013372595.1 Myxococcus sp. AM011 | reverse complement strand
AGATGTGTATAAGAGGCAGCTCGTGGACAAGGGCGGCACCAGCGACAGGTTGATGGGCACGGAGGGCATGTCCTCCAGCGCTCCCTCGCGAGCGAGCGGCGCATCCGACGGCACGGTGCCACCCCGCGCCGCCGTGCGCGTCAGCGTCACCGGCACGAAGTCACCGACGCGCAGCTCCGCGTCGCCCTTCGTCCCCACCAGCAGCTCCGCCTCGAAGCGCTGCGTGGGCCGCTCCAGCGTGACGTGGTAGCGCCCCGCCTCCAGGCCCAGCGAGAGCCTTCGCCCCGCCGGCTTCTGCAGCTCCGCCACCAACTGGTTGCCCCAGTCGCGCACGAAGAGGCGACCCTGCACCTCCTCCGCCACACGCAGGCGCGCGTTGGAGCCGCGCAGGTCCGTCATCACCAGGTCGCCACTGCCCGCGAGCTGGATGTCATAGGCCGCGTGCTGCGGGCCCCCCTGCGAGCGCTCCGTGCGCGCCAGCGTCTCGTGGAAGGCGAATTGATACGCCTCGTGCAGCGTGACGCGTCCATCCCCCGTGGTGTCCGCCGCGCCGCGCAGGCCCGTCACCAGGAAGTGCGTGAAGAAGGACGCGCCGATGGTATCCGACTCCTGCGCCACCTCGTCCGCGGAGCTGGAGGCCAGGTACGCATGGCCTCGCACCTGCGCGGAGACGTCGGTGAGGAATGACGGACGCCGCAGCCCGCCCTTGAAGCGGGTGAGCGCGCCGGAGCCACACGAGTCCAGGATGGCGATGCGCACGTCCACCGGCACCAGGCCCATCAGCCTGCGCAAATCGCCGTAGGTGACGCGCTCGCCGCGCGGCAACAGGCCATCCGCGTCCGAGTGGCCCGAGTAGTACACCACCAGCTCACGCCGCACGCCGGGCATGGCCGCGCCGTCCACCAGCGTCTTGAGCCGCTCCAGCGCGGACAGGAGCATGTCCCGGTCCGCCTCCAGCAGCAGCACGCGGTCCGCCGGGGCCACGCCGCCCAGCTCTTCCAGCACGCGCGACATGGCCAGCGCATCGGAGCCCGCATAGCGCAACCGCTCGCGCCCGGGCCCGCCCTCGCTGGAGCCGACGACGAGCGCGAAGCGGCGCAGCGCGGCGTCAGGCTCCTCCTCCTGCCGAGCGGCCCGTGAGTCCGAGCCCCACGACACCAGCACCACCGCGGCCAATACGCTGGCCAAGCGTCCCCACCCACGCGCTGTGCTCCGGCTCATCATCCGCTTCCCACCCCGCTCCAGCCTCGGCCCGGCCTCGCGTGAGCACCGAGGGCATACCCCGGATGGCCGCCCCCTTGCGAGCCATCCCCACGGCGTTACGGCGTCCAGCGGGCCTTGCGGATGAGCCAGGTACTGCCTCCTCGCCCGTCTCTCGCCACGGCCCAGAAGGTGACCTCTTGAGCAACGCCATCCTTCTCCGGAGGCTCCCACTCCACGCGATGCCGACCGGGCTCGCCATTGAAGTCCGCGCCGCCCGTCTCCTCGTCCGGGATTTCTCCCAGTGACGCGTGCCAGCTGATGGACCAGGCCTCCTTGAGCGACACGGCCTCCCGACGGAACCCGGGCACCACGTAGGACTCCTCCAGGGCGGACACGTCCTCGGCCGTAATCACGAACGGCCCCTGTCCCGTCAACTCAGGCAGCGCCTCCTCCGCCCACGGCTCGCCTTCCAGGCGCAGCCCCTGCAACTCCGGCTGCTGGTTGGGCGCCATGCCCGGCACGAGCGGACAGGAGAACACCATCAGCTTCTGCGCGTAGATGGCCTCGCTCCCGGCGGTGAGGTTCAGCACCAGCGGCATGCGCAGTCCCCCGAAGCCCTGGTAGGGGTCCGCCTGTCGCACCTTGTCCAGGAGCAGCGTGCCGTCCGGCAGCGTGCTGGCACCGGGCCGGATGGGCAATACCAGCTCGCCCGCCGTCGTGGTGCCCTGCGCCAGTTGCACGCGCGCGGCGGTGTTCTCACAGAGGGAGTCCTCCGGGTCCGCGCAGGCCCACAGGGTGTAGGCGATGGAGCGCCCCTCGCCGAGGGGGTCCACCACCAGCGCGCGGTAGGACACCTCGTCGGTGAGGACCTCCAGGGCCTCCGCGGTGAGCTCGCACGTCGGAGCCATCAGCTCCGGGCGCTCCACGGCGATGCCCAGCACGCGCAGGTCATGCACGTTGGACGGCTTGTCATCGGGGTCGACACAGGCGACGGCGCCCAGCGTGAGCAGCAGCCCCGCGTTCTTGAGCCAGGTGTTCATCAGAAGCTTCCTTTCACGCCCAGCACGGGGAGGATGGGGATGCCCGGTATCTCCATCTCGTTGCGATACCGGTAGTCATTGAAGACGAACTCGACGTTCTCCGCGTTGTAGAGGTTCTGCACGTCCATGTAGAGCGCGAGCGTCCAGTTGTCGAAGCGCCAGCCCTTCTCCACCCGGACGTCGAGCTGGTGGAACGTGGAGGTCCGCCCCGAGAGATGGCGGCCGTACGTGGGCCCGTAGTTGTTCGAGTCCGAGTTGTAGACGTCATGTGGATGCACCAACGGCGTCGTCGGACGCCCGGTGGTGAGACGGAAGCGTCCGCCCAGCTCCCAGCCATTGCCCAGCACGTAGTTGGCGACCAGCGTGAGGATGTGGGTCTGGTCCCAGAGGCTCAGGCCATAGGTCTCCTCGTTCGCGACGGGAGGGCCATCGTCGCCGAAGGCACCGTCCACCCGGGGCTTGGCGCCCGCGCGACCGTCCTCCGCGTGGCTGAGCGTGTACGACAGCCAGCCGTACCACTTGTCCGTGGCGGCGGCGCGGTCCTTCTTCACCATCAACTCCACGCCATAGGCCTTGCCGATGCCCGCGTTGACGAAGCGGTCCTGCGTGAAGCTCCCGCCTTCGGTGGCCCGCACATCACCCGGTGCCACCACGTTCTCGAAGCGGCGGTTGAAGAAGCCGGTGACGTCCACGTTCCACACGTCCCCCAGCCTCTGCTCCACGCCGAGGCTCGACTGGAACGCGCGCTGGTAACCCAGCAGGGGGTTGCCGTAGGGGGAGAAGATGAACTGGAAGGTATCCGCCGGCTGGCTGTAGAGACCAAGCGAGCCCTTGAGCGAAGTGCGCTCGGTGGCCGCGTAGCGGACCCACAGCCGAGGGTCCAACAACAGATTCCGCGTGCCACCCACCTTCTGGAGGTTGCCGCGCACGCCCGGCGTCACGGTGAGCGGGCCCCACTTGAAGTCCGCCTCGGCGAAGAGCGCGCCATCGAAGCCGTTGATGGTGAGCTTCTCGTGGATGAGCTCCGCGACGGGGTCATTGCCCGGGAAGGGCACGTACTCGGTGCCCTCCGGAGAGGGGGCCTGCACGTCGACCTTCACGTGCTCGAAGTAGACATCCAGACCGGTGCGCAGGGTGAGCGTGTCGGACAGCTCCAGCGCCACCACCTCGCGCGCGCCCAGCGAGTAGATGGAGTCGTTTTCGATGTACTGGCCGAAGCTGATGTCGAAGTAGTCCACGCCCACGTACGGCGTGAAGACCGTGGTGAGCGGGCCCTTGCGGTACGTCCAGTCGCCCTTCACACGGTGGAAGACGGTGTGCGTGTCCAGGGAGATGTCCCGGTTCTGCTCCTCGCCTCCGGACACCAGGCGCAGCTTGTCGTCGCTGCCGAAGGCCATGATGTAGCCGGTGCTGCGCGCGGCTCCCGGCTCCGGCGTGGAGCCACGCGGCGCGCCGAAGTCCACGCGGAGCTGGTAGTCCCAGTACACGGGGACGATGGAGAGCGTGGAGCCCTCGTCGTCCGGAAGCACCAGGGGCAGCAGCGTGTCGATGTACGAGCGCCGCGCGGAGGCCGCCACGCTGATGCCCTCGGTGATGGGCGCCTCCAGGAAGAAGCCCGCGTCGAGCAGGTCCACCTTCACGGACCCGTGCACCGTGTCCGCGGCGCCCTTGCGCGTGGCCACGTCCACCACGCCGCCCACCGCGCGGCCGTACTGACTGCCGTAGCCGCCCGGGAAGAAGTCGAGCGAGTCGATGAACTCGGCGTTGACCACCGACGGTCCACCGAGCAGGTGGAAGAGATTGGGGATGCGCACGCCGTCCATCAGCGTCGCCGTCTGGCCCGGGTTGGAGCCGCGCACCAGCAAGTCACCCGAGATGAAGGGCGCGCGCGCCACGCCCGGCAGCGTCTGGAGGACGCGGATGGGGTCACCGAAAGTACCCGGCGTCTTCTGCGCCTCCTCGCGCGTCACCGTGCGGCGGACCACTTCCTTCTTCGGCCGCTCGGAGCGCACCACCGTCTCGAAGGCGCTCCCGGCCGGAGCCAGGTAGAAGTTCACCTCCGTCGTCTCGTTCGCCTTCAGCATCTCCTTCGTCTGGTAGAGCTGATGGCCGGAGGCGATGACCCGCACCGCGCACTCGCCCGGAGGGACCTCCAGGGTGAACCGGCCGTCCACGTCGGACACGGCCTCGGTGGCGTCCGCGTCGTCACCGCAGCGCACGGTGGCGCCGGCCACGCGCGAGCGGCTGCCTCGCGAGATGAGCTGGCCGGTGAGCGTCGCCTTGGGCGCCTCGGGCTCGGCGGCGACCTGGCCCTCGGGCGGCGGGGGCGCGTTGAGGGTGAAGTGGTAGACGTACTCCACCTGCACCGGCGCGGGCACGCCGTCGACCTCGGCGGGCGTGAAGCGGAACTGGCGCACGGCGGCGATGGCCGCCTCGTCGAAGCCGTGGCCCGCGGGCTCCGTGGACTGTACGTCCGTCACCGCGCCGTCCTCGGCGATGGTGATGATGAGGCGCACGGAGGCGGTGAGGCCCTGGGCGAGCGCCTCTGCGGGGTACTGGGCTTCGACCTGCTGCACCAGCGCCGGGGGTTTGGTGATGGTGGGCTGCGCGGCCGGAGGTGACTCGGCGGCGGGGGCTCCGGGTTGCGGTGCCTGCGCGAGCGCCGGGGTCGCCACCCAGAGGGAAGCGGCGGCGAGCGCGGCGCGGGCTTTCACGTTCGAGGACATGGGGCTTTCAAGGACAGGGGCGTGAAGGGAGTCGGGCTCCCGCCGACAAAGGGACGGAGTGAAGGCGTGCTGGAGGAGCCGGCGAGCGTGGACGGGCCGTGGATGTGGAAGGGGCCCACCGGTGCACTCCCCCGCTCCGGCCCTCTCTCGGCGGGAGCGGGTGTTCAATCGAGCAGGAAGGTATAGGCGTACTTCATTTCCGTGGACACTGCTTCGCCTCCCTTGATGGCGGGACGGAAGCGGAAGCGGAGGATGGCGGAGCGCGCGGCTTCTTCGAGTCCGTGCCCAGGCCCGTTCAGCACGCGCGCATTCACCACGCGTCCCTCGGGGTCGATGGTGATGGACAGCGTCACCGTCCCCTCGACTCCCGCGCGACGGGCCTCGTCGGGATAGGGAATCTTCACCTCGCTGGCGAGCTGCGGCTCACGGTCCACCTGATAGATGGGCGTGTACTTGGGGGCGCTGTAGGCCTTCACCTCTTGCGGCGCCTTGGCCTTGTCGGCGGTGCGGCCATAGAGGGTGTTGCCCACCGGCGCCGCGAAGCCTCCCGCGTTCGTCGTGGAGGACATGGAGATGCCGACCACCAGGGGCGCCGGCTTCGCGCTCGGTGGAGGCGTCTCGTTGGGCGGAGGCGGCGCATCCACGGGGGGCGGAGGCAGGGGA
>NZ_JABXEM010000431.1:0-5743 GCF_013372595.1 Myxococcus sp. AM011 | reverse complement strand
CCCCCGCCGTCACCACCAACGTCTGGCCCAGCGGATGGGTATGCCACGCGGAGCGAGCGCCGGGCTCGAACGTGACGTAGGCACCCGCGGTGCGCGAGGGAGCGCTCGGCTGGAAGAGGGCATTTTCATCTCAGCATCCTTTCGGGCGCAAAGCCCCTATTAGACGCGACCGACGCGATAGGCCCTGAAGCCTCGCTTCACAACAATGCCGGAGGCTCCGTCACGGCGGGCGGCGGGCTCGACAGGCTGTGCAGCCTGATGAGCTGGAAACAGGAGATGACGGCACAGAGGAGAATGAGGGCGCCCATCAGGTACCACCCGATGAGGAAGATGACGGCGCCGAAGAGGAGATTGAACGGGAGGGCAATCCAACCGGGGATGGGGCTCCGCGTGAGCACCAGCAGCCCGGCGAGTCCCAGGAGGGGAGACACGAAGCACAGCCCCCCCAGCATCGAATGGAAGGGCTCTCCCTTGGGCGAGGCCATCGTGGACTGGACGCCCACCACCACAAGCAGCACCGCCGCGACACTTTGGGTGATGGCCAGGTCCCGCAGCAACTCCCAGCGCAGGACGGTGGGCACCTTCTCTCTCGCGCGACAATCAGCGCAGTGCGTTCGCTCGGACGCGAGCGTCTCTGGCAGACAGGCTTCACAGAAGAACCCGCCGCAGCGAGGACAAGTCTGCACCTCTTCCACCCGAGGGTGCCGGGGGCAGCGCGCCGCCGGTTCCTCCGGGGAAGGCTCGTCCATGCCGGCGGAGAGCGCCTGGAACACCGGCGGCGCGGGCGCTCGCGTCGCACCCGCGAGCGAGGCGAGACACCGGGGGCAGAACTCCGCGTCGCGAGGCGCCACCGCGCCACAGGTGCAGCGCACGCGCTCGGTGTCCTCGACCATACCCGTGACCTCGGCCCAGCGCGCCGTGTCCAGGACCTGACCGGCCTCCCAGATGACGGTGCTGCCGGGCTCGGAGTCCCGAGTGAAGAGGCCAGGCTTGACGTCGGCGAGGAAGCCCTCCGGCATCGCGCGCGCCGCGTGACGCCGCGTCCCCGGCTCACCAGGCCCCAGGCCCATGGACGGGGCCAGGGTGACAGCGAGAGCGGGAAGGCCGACACCCGTGGTGGCCAGCACACCGGCCCTGAGGAGCGTGCTCGACAGCGGGCGGGCCACGGGCCGGACCTCCACCTGCTCCAGCGTGTCGAACAGGCGCCAGGGAGGACGCACCCGCGTGGCGTCCTCGGGAACAGGCGCCTCGATGAGGAAGAGCAGCTCCTTCACGCCGGCCTCGAGGTTCAGCGGAAGAACCCACCGCAGCGCCTTTCCCCCCTCCAGGGAAGGGAGGCTCCCGCGCCACACCTCCCGCCGCGTCGCGGCTTCGACGACGCGCAGGCTCATCGACGGCGGCAAGGGCGTGAAGGCCGCCTGGAGCCAGATGACGGCGCGCGCCTCGGTGCCGTCCACGGCATGGAGGACGGGCTCCACGTGGAGCTGGACCCCCCCGAACTCACGAGGCTGCCGCCCGAGCGCATCGAGGATGTCCGGCAGAAGGCTCTCTTCCATGGACGGAAGGCAACAGCAGCCGCCCGCCAAAAACAACGGGGGAACACCGACTCCCGGAGGCACAGCCACCCTTGACTCCGATGGCGCACAGGCAAGCACATCGGATTCCAGGTCCCGATGGACCTCACTCCGGGTGCGCACCGCAATGCCAGAACCCCGCGAGCCGCCCGCATGAAACATGTGTCAACTGTCATCAAGCATGTTCCTGAACCCGGGGACGGCACGCGTACTCAAGAAGACGCGACATGTGACAGAGTCGTCACCTTGCTGGATTTCCAGAGGGACCGCTGTGCCTGGAAACCCGTCATCGTCGTGGCTTCTCCGTGAACACAAAAACACTTCTGTCCCGGGGATTGTCAGCAACCCGTGTTACTGGTGTATGGAGCCGCTGTCTCACTGTCGTCCCCCCGAAAACAGGAGTTCCCAGATGCGTCGTCTCGGGTCAGTCGTTCTGTCCATGAGCCTCTTCGTCGGCTGTGGTGTCGCCGAAACCGAATCGCCCTCTCCCGCGCCCGTGCAGAGCGAGCAGCAGCAGGCGCCGCTCACCGCCTCCGACGTGGACGTGGCCCCGGAGTGCCAGGGCATCCTCACGTTCGTCAACACCGCCACCTTCGCGAAGCTCGACCAGTACCTGCCGAGCAACGTGGCGACCAACATCGTTGCCCGTCGCGCCACGGCGAGTTTCGTATCCCTGGCGGACCTGTCCTCCGTCTCCCTGGTCGGCGAGGCCCGCCTGGCGCAAATCGAGAGCGGCGCGCGCGCCGAGGGCGCCATCACCAGCACCTGCGTCGGAATCATCGACCAGCTCGCCGTCTCCGTGGATGACCAGGCGGAGCTGGTCTCCCTGGTGAACAGCATCAGCGACACGGAGCTGCACGACGTGCTGCCGTACGCCTGGAACGGCGCGGTGAACCTGCTCAACCAGCGCCCGTACGCCTCCGCCCACGCCATTGGCGGCACCACCGGCATTGGCGCGGTGAGCCTGCGCAACCTCCGCAACGCCGCCACGCTCAGCAAGCCGCTGGAGTCCCTCATCAACGCGGTCAACGCCCTGCCCCAGCCGGACCACGGCGCGAAGATGGCCCGTCACTTCAACTGGTACGACGTGCTGGGTGACCGCTACTACCACTTCGGCATCCACGAGTGCTTCGGCTTCGAGCCGGGCGAGTCGCCGTTCGACGCCCCCCTGCGCGCCACCCCGGCGGACGCCGCCGAGGTCCGCGGCAACTTCCTGAGCGCGCTGAACTTCGCCAACCGCAACAACCAGCTCAACCCCACCACGTACGCCCACGGCGTCAACAACCTGAACGCCCTCACCGAAGGCCGCTCCTTCAAGGGCTGCTACTTCGGCTACGCGAATGACCCGTGGAGCGGCAACAACGTCGCGTTCTTCGTCGACACCGTGTCTGGCTTCAGCCTGATGACGCGGACCTACTGGAGCGAGTGATTCCCGCCCGCTCCTGAAGTCAGCCCCAGGTTCCTATCAGGAGCCTGGGGTTTTCATTTTCGGGCCCGGCTGTCGCGGGGGGCGCGAGGAGTGACGTCGTCTGCGCCTATGGTCCCGCGTCGGGCGACACGCAGGCGTTGCTCAAGGCGGTGGACCAGAGCTGGCTTGACCGCGTCTCGTCATACGCGCCGAAGAACACACGCGAGCCCACCTTGAGGAACCCGTAGGGATAGGACGACGGGTTCTGCGCCTCGGTGGAGATGTTCTTCAGGCGCCGCGTCCCGCCCGGAGTGCCGTTGCTCACCCAGGGCTCCACGCCGATGCCGCCATCCTCGAGCGAGCTGAAGAAGACCAGGTCATCCGACACGGCGACGAGCGGAGCGCCGTACTCGTCCGACAGGCTCATGGGCCGACGCAGCAGGGTGGTTCCCGCCGCGGTGCCATTCGTCACCCACAGCTGCGTGTCACGCACCCCCGGACCGTTGGTGCCGATGTGGACGGAGAAGAAGAGCTTGGAGCCACCCGGGGCCTTGCTCACCTCGTTGATGAAGGGGAGCGCCACGCCCTGCGAGGCGTAGGCGTTGGGCAGGCTGACCACGGACGTCGGATTGCCGCCCGCGAGCGGCACGCGGTAGAGGACCATGTACTGGGTGGTCACCGACGTGGTCGTGACGTAGGCCCAGGAGCCCAGCGCCCCCAGAATCTCCACGACTCGCGAGGAGCCGAAGGACGCCAGCCGCACGGTGCCCGCGGCGGTGCCATCCGTCTTCCACAGCTCCTGCAGCCCGGAGGACTCGCCCAGGATGAACAGGGTGCTCTCGTCCGAAGACTCCACCGAGCGGATGAAGGCCTGCGCTCCGGAGGTGAGCTTCTTGAGCCGGACGGTGCCCTGCGTGGTGCCGTCCGTCTTCCACAGGCTGGTGCCCGCGCCGGACAGCTCACGCACGAAGAAGAGCAGCGCGCCGCCCGCCTTCGCGTCCAGGTAGCTGACGTCCATCTCCGTGCCGAAGTCGCGCAGGCGCACCGTCCCCGAGGACGTGCCATCCGACCGCCACAGCTCGTAGCGGGTGCTGGGGGACGTGGTGCCGTCGTACGTCTCCTTGAAGAACACCAGCGCGTCGTCCACCGGCGTCAGGTGGCTCAGCGAGGAGTGGTCCGGGCCGGGTGTCAGGTCCTTGACCAACGCGGTGCCCGGGCCCGTGCCGTCGCTCGCCCACAGCTCCATCCCATGCGCCGAGTCCCCCGCCATGAAGAACAGCCGGGAGGGCGTCGCGGTGAGGTTCGTGACGATGGGCCAGAACGTCCCGGTGGAGTTCGGGAGGCTCTTGACCTGGAGGGTGCCCGCCTCGGTGCCATCGCTCTTCCACAGGGCGCGGCGGCCGTCCTCGAAGTTCACCGCGAAGTGGAGCGTCCCCCGGAAGTCCTCGAAGGGACCGGGGCCCGCCGAGAAGAGGGCACTGCCCAGCTCGGACGGAGGCAGGATGGCCTTCACTCGCTGGGTGCTCGCCTCCGTGGGGAGGCAATACGACGCGTCCAGCCCCTGCTCCACGTCCGCCGAGGAGGCAGCCGACTCTTCCTCGGGCAGTGCTCCCCCGCAGCCCGCCCCCACCACCAGCAACGACACCATCCACCCACCGCGCCACGACATGCCGCCCCCTACAGGAAAGACTGGGAGGGAGGGTGTGTCCCATGGTGCCCGGTGCAAAGTGCCCGCAAGACCTACCTTGCTCGCCTGCTTGGAGGGACAGCGCGTGCGGTGGGATTCGCACCTTCGCGTCAGGCGGGCTTCGGAGCTTGTCCACTCCACACGTGGGGCGCATGCCCCTCGTGCCGGTTGCTCACGCACCCTCGTCGAAGTGCTTGAGCGGCACGGTGGCATCGCCACGGACGTGCTGCTCCCTGGAAACAAGTACGAGGACCACGCGAGGAAGCGACTCGCGCTCTCCCACGCTCGTGGAAGACGTGCGGACGCTTCCCGGGGTGTCCTCGGCGGCGCTGGCCAGCACCGTGCCCTTGAGGGGTCGCAACGGGGTCCGCAGCGTGCTGTTCCCCGGAGAGTCACCAACCGCCGCGGATACGCGAGAGCTGGCCACGTTCCGCACCGTGAGCGAGGGCCTCTTCAAGACGCTGGGAATCCCGCTGAAGGAGGGACGTGCCCTCACGGACACGGACACCGCGAGCGCGCCCCAGGTCATGGTGGTCAACGAGACCTTCGCGCGCCGGCACTTTCCAGACGGGCAGGCGCTGGGCAAGCGGGTGAAGTTGACGATGGACGGCGAGGACTACCGCGAGGTGGTGGGCGTGGCGCGCGACGTCCGCCACGGCTCCGTGGGCGAGACGTGGTCGACGCGAGCCTCGGCCCCACGCGTGTCATGGGAGGACTGCTGGCGCTGCTCGCGAGCTGGCTGCCCGCGCGCCGCGCCCTCCAAATCCCACCCAGCGAGGCCCTTCGCTCGGAGCAGTGAAGACCGAACCTCAGACGCATTCCATGAAGTCTTTGCAGACGCACTGACCTCCCAGCGGGCTGCACTGAAAGAAACAAGAGCAGTCCTCGTTGGTGCAGATGTTCTGACACGACTCCAAGCCCGCCTCCGCCTGCGCCGGCTGAAGCACCCCCAACGCGCCTCCGACAACGACGCCCACGACAAAGACCCACTTCTGGAATCCCTTGCGCATGACAAGCCTTTCGATGGGGACGGCGGCGTCAAGGCTAACACAATCCAGCAAGCCTCCCGCCCCC
>NZ_JABXEM010000430.1:0-5830 GCF_013372595.1 Myxococcus sp. AM011 | reverse complement strand
CTCCCCCACCCCGGCGCACGGGACGTCCACCCCCTGTCAGTCGAGCAGGCTGCGTGCGTACTCGGAGCGCAGCCGGTCATCCCCCAGGGCCTGGGCCGCCTCGGACAGGACTCCTCGAATCTGCTGCGCGCGGTGCTGGAGCGCCGGGTCCGGATGGCCCGCGAAACGCAGCGGGTGGAACTCGGCGGCGAGCAGCTCGAATGCCCGCTTGACCTCCTCACTGCCCGCCGTGCGCGCCAGCCCCAGCACGGTGAAGTAGTCCGCGTCCTGAATCTCCTCGAACTTCGCTTCCAGCCGACGGACGTCCAGCTCGGGCGGCAGCTCCCCGGAGTCGTCCGCGTCCGCCGGGTGCAAGACGATGAGCCCGAGCGTCCGCGCCACCGAGAGCGCCTTCAGGGCCGAGTCCTGCGGCACCCCCGCGCCCAGGAGCAACGCCTCCACCGTGTGCTCGCCGTCCACCTGGGAGAGCAGTTGGAGATCTCTCGGCGGCAGGCCGAAGTCATCGGGCGCGAGGTGCAGGTCGCCTCGGGCGACACGGGCTCGGAGGCCACCCGCGGAGGCCAGCAGCGACTCGGCCGTCAGCGTGTTGCGCAGGGCCTCCGCCAGCAGGAACAGCGGGGGACGCGTGGCCGCGGCGAGCGCCACTTCGTGCGGCGCGGGCTCCTGGACCAGCCGGTACAGGGTCGACGGCTCGGCCAGGGCATCGAGGAAGACCTGCTCCGTGTAACGCTGCACCAGCGGCACGGCCTCCGACTCGCGCAGGTAGCCTCGTCCTCGGAGCGCGTCGAGCAACGCTCCGGTGGTGGCGCTGCGCACCAGCCGCAGCTCGCTCTCCTGACGCGCGTCGATGAGGCCGTCCGCGCGGGCCCGGTCGATGAGGGACTCTCCGGACGCGGAGGACACGGCCCCCACCAGTGAGCCGTCGCGCAGCCACAGCACGCGCAGCGCGTTCATCACCTTCAACTCCAGGCGCACCTCCATGCGCGCCTCGCAGAGTCGCAGCACCAGTCGGGACAGGCCCTCCTGGGTGACGCTGCCGCTGCGGGATACGGCGAGCTCGGGACGGCCCGGAGGGGCTTCCAGGGGGAGCAGCGCCGCACGGGCCTGCGCCGCGGCCTCCTCGGCCTCTCGGTGGCCTCGCTCCTCCAGCTCCAGGCGCTCGCGCTCGGACCGGGCTCGCTCCTCCGCCGAGTCCGCTTCCAGTCTCGCCTTCTCCGCGTGCAGCGCCTCCAGGGACTGGCGCGCTTCCTCGCGTTCGGTGCGGACCTGGGCCAGCTCCTGTTCCACTTGTTGGAGGCGGGACTGGAGCTGCGCGAGCTGCTCGGCGATACGGGCGGACTCCAGTTGCGCGTCGGTTCGCGCCTGGGTCTGTTCGTCGATGCGGGCCTCGATGGCGGCTCGCTGGCGCGCTTCGGCGTCCAGGCGGACTTCCAGCGCGGTGCGGTGACGGCCCTCCGTCTTGGCGCGCGCTTCCGCTTCGGTCAGCGCCTGGGCCGCCTTCTGGGCTCGGAGCTCGGCCTCCGCTCGGACCTCGGCTTCCGCGGCGGCTCGGGACTCCGCTTCCGCGCGCTGCCTCGACTCCGACTCCGCTCGGGTCTCCGCGACGACGCGCTGCTTCGCGTCGGACTCCGCTCTCGCCTCGGCCTCCTCGCGCAGGCGGGCTTCCGTCTCCGCTCGGGCTTCGGCCTCCTCGCGCAGGCGGGCTTCCGTCTCCGCTCGGGCTTCGGCCTCCTCGCGCTGCTTTGCCTCGGACTCCGCTCGGGCCTCTACTTCGGCGCGCTGCCCTGCTTCCAGCTCGGCTTGCGCCTCGGACTCCGCACGCTGTCGGGCCTCGGCCGCGGCTCGGGCCTTGGCCTCCTCGCGCTGCTTCGCCTCGAACTCCGCTCGGGACTCGAACTCCGTGCGCTGCTCCGCCTCGGCCGCTTCGCGCCGCTTCGCCTCGGATTCGGCTCGGGCTTCGGCCGCTTCGCGCAGCTTTGCTTCGGACTCGGCTCGGGCCTCGGCTTCTTCGCGCTGCTTCGCTTCGGACTCCGCTCGGGCTTCGGCTTCTTCGCGCTGCTCCGCTTCGGACTCCGCTCGGGCTTCGGCTTCCGCTCGGAGCTTCGCTTCGGACTCCGCTCGGGCTTCGGCCTCCTCCCGGTTCTGGGTCTCTATCTCCGCGCGAGCCTCTGCCTCCGCACGCTGCTTCGCCTCGGACGCCGCTCGGGCTTCCGCCTGGGCTCGGGCCTTGGCCTCCTGGTCGAGTCGCTCCTTCGCCTCGGCCGAGGAACGGGACTCCATTTCCGCGAGCGCGTGGACCTCCACCTCGGTCTGGGCCTCCAACTCCTCGCGGGCGCGAATCTCCGCCTCCGCACGCGCCTCGGCTTCGAGCCGCGCGCGGGACTCCAGCTCCGCCTGGGCCTCCGCCTCCGCTCGCGCACGCGACTCCTTCTTCGCGTGCGTCTCCGCTTCGATTCGCTCCGCGTCCGCGGTCGCCGCGCGCGTCTCGGATTCCGCTCGCGCCAGGGCCTCGGCGCCGGCGCGGGCTTCTGCTTCGACCAGCGCCACCTCCGCCGCCTTCACTCGCGCTTCCAGGCTCCGCTGCGACTGCGCTTCCGCCTCGGCCCGGGCCTCGGCGTCGACCCGCCCCGCGGCCTCGGACTCGAGCCGAATCTCGATTTCCCTCAGCGCCTGTGCCGCCGCCGCCTCACGCGTCTCCGTCTCCTGGAGCTTCTCCTCCAGCTCCACGAGACGCGACTCAGCATCGGCTCGCGCCAGGGATTCCTGGTCACCACGCTCCTGGGCGTCGTCCCTCGCGAGGAGCGCTTCTTTTATCTTCGCCTCCGCTCGCGCGACGTCTTCCGCCCTCAGCCGCGCGAGTTCGCGGGCCTCAGACGCCGCGGCCTCCAGCAGACCGCGCAGCTCGATGAAGTCCTGCTCGCGCGACTCGATGCGCCCCAGGGCCGCCTTCGCGGCGGCGTCCACCGTGGCTCGCGCATGGGCTTCCGACCGTGCACGGGACTCCGCCTCTTCGAGTCGCCCCTGGAGCTTCGTCAGCTCCGCGCGGAGGGACTCCGACTCCGAGCCACTTCGTACGTCCAGCTCGGACTCTCGCTGCTTCGACAGCTCCAGCTCGGCTTCGAGCTCTCGCCGCTGGCGCTCTTCCCGTGCCTGGGACGTCGCGAGCTCGGCTTCTCTCGCTCGCGCCTCCTCCAGTTGCTGCTCCGACTCCGCGCGCAGCGTGGCCTCTCGCGAGTGCTCCTCTTCCAACGCGTCGACCCGCGCCTGAAGCGACTGGAGCTGCTCTCCGCTCCGGTCGCGTGCGGCCTCGGCCTCCACGCGCAGGGCCGCTTCGCGGTCCAGGATTCCTCGCAGCGACTCGCTCAGCTCGCGCGACTCCTCGATTCGCCGCTCGGCGTCCTGATGGAGCGCGGTCTCCTGCTCCAGCGCGGCCCTCAGAGAACGGACACGCTCGTGGGCCTCCTCGAGCTGTTGCTCGAACTCTTCCAGTCGAGCGTTCGTCGCGAGCGTCGACGTCTGTTCGTCGAACGAGGCCCCGTGTTCGGCCCCTGGTTCCGTTACGTGCTGGGTTCCCGGGGCGGCCTCAGACGAAGCGGTGTCCGTGTTCGAGTCGAACCACACGGCGCCAGGCGAGGGCTCGACTGGCGCGGGCCCTTCCGCCTCTGAGTCGAACCACCCTACCGAGGCATCGGCCGTGGGCGTCGTGATGCCGCTGGGCCCGGGGGCGGTTGCGACAGTGCGTGGGTGCGCCTCCGCGGCCGTCGACGTCGCATCGGCGATGGCGGCTGGCGACTGGACGTCACCAGTTTCCGAGTCGAACCAGCCTCCAGCTACGTCCGGACCCGGCGGCTCGGTGCCTGGCTCCGTTCCGGACCAGTCCGTCTCGTCGTTCGCGCTCGACGCTTCGGCCCCTGGCTCCGTTCCGGACCAGTCCGTTTCCGCACGAGAGACCTCTGTCGCGGGCTCCGCGCCGGACCAGTCCGTCTCATCGTTCGCGCTCGACACTTCGGCCCCTGGAGCAGCACCGGACCAATCCGTCGTCTCGTCCGCGCTCGACGCTTCGGCACCCGGAGCAGCACCGGACCAATCCGTCGTCTCGTCCGCGCTCGACGCTTCGGTGCCAGGCTCCGCACCAGACCAGTCCGTCGCCTCGTTCGCGAGCGACGCTTCTCCGGTGCCAGGCCGCGCACCGGACCAGTCCGCCGTCTCGTCGTCGCTGGCTGCCCTGGTGGCTGGCTCAGCGTTGAGCTCGCTCGGCGCGGCCTCCGCGCTCGTTGCTTCGGCGCCGGGCTCCGCGTCAGACCAGTCCGTCGCTTCGTTGGTGACCTCCACTTGAGCTTGCACGGGGTGCGCGCTCGCCACCGCATCGCTCGCGGAGGAGTCCACGGGAGCATTCGTTGCCGCCGTGTTCGCCGCGGCCTCGGCACCACCTGGCTCCGAGTCGAACCAGTCAGCGCCAACACTGCTCGCGGGCGGCTCCGTCGGCGGCCCGTCGGAGTCTTCCCTCCGAACCTTGGCCTGAAGCTCCGCCTCCAGCACGTCCCAGGGCGAGGCAGGCAGGCTTTCTTCTTCTGACGAATCGCTGGAAGTGGACTCGGTGCTGGCCGACTCCTCGGCACCGGTCGCTTCAGTCGACCGCGCATCATCTGCCGAGCCCCCCCGCAGGGAGTTCTCGACCTCGGGGTCTGGTGGCAACTCCGTCCACGGAGACGCCTCGAGCGGCGCGGCGGGCCTTGCGCCCCCATCACGCATGGCGGCCAGCTCCGCTTCCGCCGCGGAGAGCGCATCCCCCTGTGGGGTCACCGGAGTGTCGACGTCGAAGAACCCCGCATCCCCAAGCCGCGGTGGCACCGCCGTGGGCCGTGAAACCGGCTCGGAAACTGGCTCCTCCGTCCAGGCGAGGCTCCCTACTGGCGGCGAGGGCTCGACATCACCTTCCCCCTCCGACGGAGCCCCAGTCCAGTCCGTCGGCGCCCCATCCTCCGAAGCACTCACGCCATACAGGACCGTGGCCGGACCACTCGCACCTCCCGGACTCACTTCACCTGTCACCGCGCTCGCGAAACCCTCGGAGAACGCATCGTCCAGGCTCCCGGAGGTCGCACCACTCGCCTGTGCGGACTGTCCGCCCCATCCCGCGAGCCCAGGGGACGTCGCGACTTCGCGCGAGGCACTCTCGGAGCTGCCCCACGCCATCGTCGGGTCATCGGTCCCGTACGCCGCGTCCATCGCCGCTTCATCCAGCGCATCCGTCGCGGAGCCGTCGACATCCGGGCCACCCGCCATGCCCGCGTCGTAGCCTTCCGCACCGTAGGGCGCGGCCTCTGTCGCGGGGTCCGAGGAATCGTAGCCAGTTGCAGCACCCTCGGCGTACGCGCCTGCGTCATACCCTTCGCCACCGTAGGCGCTGGCTGCGGAGTCCTCAGTGGCGGTTCCATCCGGCGCGCTGGCGTCGTACCCGGTGTCGGCGCCCTCGTGAGGGTCGGCTGCGTAGCCCTCCGCACCCGACGCGTACCCCTCGACGCCTGCTCCACGGTAGGTGCTGGCGTCATACCCGCCCGCCGCGATTCCATCGTCAGCAGGAGCCGCATACCCCTCGACTCCAGCGTAAGCGCCGGACTCGTACCCTTCCGTGGCGGCACCCGTGCTGGCTTCATCCCCTTCAGCGACAACTCCAGCGTTGGCGCTGGACGCGTACCCTTCGGTGGCGGCACCCGCGTCATGACCGTCCACAGGCGCGCTCGACGCGTACTCCTCGGCAGCACCCGCGTCATACCCGCCAGCGGAAGCGCCTGCCTCGTACCCTTCTGGGGCCACCCCACCGTCGACG
>NZ_JABXEM010000042.1:0-52140 GCF_013372595.1 Myxococcus sp. AM011 | reverse complement strand
TGTATAAGAGACAGGGACGATGGAGGGCGTGCAACTGGCGGGCATCGCCAACGTCACGGGCGGCGAGGCGTTGGGACTCCAGCTCGCGGCGGGTGGCAACCTCGCCTTCGGTGGGGCGACGGGCGTGCAGCTCGGGGGCATCATCAACTACTCGGAGCGCTCCTTCTCCGGGTTCCAGCTCGCCGCGGTGGGCAATCGCTCGGACGCGGACATGCATGGGCTCCAGCTCGTCGGCGGCGTCAACATGGTGGAGAACCTCACGGGCGCGCAGATTGGTGTCTTCAATCTGGCGGGCAGCGTGACGGGCGCGCAGGTGGGCCTCATCAACGTCGCGGGCAATGTGAGCGGGGTGCAGCTCGGGCTCATCAACATCGCCGATGACGTGTCGGTGCCCATCGGCCTGCTCAGCCTGGTGCGCAAGGGGCGCATCGCCTTCGAAATCTGGACGGACGAAGTGACACCGCTGTCCGTCGGCGTGAAGTACGGCAGCCGCACGGTGCACGTGCTCGCGAGCATCGGCATGAAGGGGCTGGAGGGAGACGACTCCTGGCGCACCGTCACGTCGCTGGGCGTGGGCGTGCACCTGCCCTTCGGCGACGCGGACCGCTACTACGCGGACGTGGACCTCTCCCTCGGCGGCTGGCAGCCCAAGCTCTTCGGTGAAGGCACGAAGAACAACCTCTATCGCCTGCGCGGCAGCGTGGGCTGGGAGCTGAAGCGTCGCTTCGCGCTCTTCGGCGGCGTGTCGCTCAATGCCTATACGCCGCCGGAGGACAACCCCGACAAGGGGATGACGTGGATGCCCCAGTGGCAGACGGGACGCGGGCCCTCGGGTACGCGCATGTGGCCCGGCCTGTTCATGGGTGTGCGCATCTGACGCGCGGGCCTCAGTCGCGCAGCAGCCACTCCAGCAGCTCCTTCGCGGCGTCCACATGGACGAAGTGTCCCGCACCGGGGAGCGTCGTCACCGGGCAACCGGCGGCCTCCAGGCGGGCGGCCTCCTCGTCGGAGACGTAGCGCGAGCGGCCTCCTCGGATGCACCGCATGGGTGGACGGCCCGTGCGCTCCACCGCGGTCCACAGGTCCGTGCCATTCACGCGCGAGTGCAGCTCCGCGAGGGCCTGCCGGTCGAAGCGCCAGCGCACGCCGTCGCCGTCCGTCATCAGATTCATCACCAGCCAGTCCGCGAGTCCGTCGGACAGTCCCTTGCTGGTGAGCGTCGCGCGCATCTCCCTGCGGTCCTTCGCTTGGGGCGGGGCCTGGAGGAGGATGCCCAGCACCATGCCGCTGTCGGACAAGTCGTAGGGCACGGGGCCGGGGGCGATATCGAGCAGCGACACGCGGGAGACGGCCTCGGGGACGTGGAGGCTGGCGGCGAGCGAGACGCGACCGCCGAGCGAGTGGCCCACCCAGTCGAGGGCGCCGTTGAAGCCCTGGGCGCGGGCGGTGTCCAGCACGTCGCGAGCGACGGTGTAGAGGTCGGCGCTCGGGGGAGGGACGGGCGAGGTGCCGTGGCCGGTGAGGTCGGGAAGGAGGAAGCGGCGCCGAGGGTCCGCGGCGCTCCACGCCAGCGCCAGGGAGCGCAGGTTGCGCCCCGAGCCGAGGAAGCCGTGCAGCAGCACCGTGGGCACATCCCCCTCACCGACCTGGAAGCTCTCGAGGACCACGCGACTCACGCCTTTCTGGCCCGCCCGGAGTCTTGACCCGGGGGTGGGCCGTGCCGCTTCATATCGCGAACTTCTCTTCGACGAGGTTGCCCCGCGTGTCCACTGTCTCCCTGTTGTTGTTCGTGCTCGCCGCCGCTCCCGTGACGGGAGCCTCCTCGGACCCGAAGGCCGCCATCACCACCGTGTTGGACGACTGGCACAAGGCCGCCGCCGACGCGGACGAGGCGCGCTACTTCGGGTACTTCACGCCGGACGCCGTCTACATGGGCACGGACGCCACGGAGCGGTGGACGCGCGACGAGTTCCGCGCCTGGGCGAAGCCGTACTTCTCCAGGGGCAAGGCGTGGAGCTTCAAGGCGGTCTCCCGCCACATCTTCGTGTCGAAGGACGGCGCGGTGGCGTGGTTCGACGAGGCGCTGGACACGCCCAACCTGGGGCCCAGCAGGGGCAGTGGTGTGTTGGTGAAGGACGGCGCCACCTGGAAGATTGCCCAGTACAACCTGTCCATTCCGATTCCGAACGACATCATGGATGAGGTGGTGAAGCGCATCCAGACGCAAGAGCCCGCGAAGCCCGCGCCGGCTCCCGCGCCTCCGGCTCCGAAGAAGAAGTAGTCACGAGGGATGAGGTGCGGAGTCGTGGTGCGGTGCGTGCCACCGCGACCTCGCGCGAGGCGCGTCTCCCCGATGTTCTTCTCGAATTCGCTGAGGCTATTTCGCCCTATGTCAGTCTCCCTCGGGTCCTTGTCTCGCGCGAGCAGCCCCCT
Organism: Myxococcus sp. AM011; assembly: GCF_013372595.1. NCBI lineage: Bacteria > Pseudomonadati > Myxococcota > Myxococcia > Myxococcales > Myxococcaceae > Myxococcus > Myxococcus sp. AM011. The sequence continues at coordinate 49,707 of NZ_JABXEM010000042.1, read as the reverse complement.
CCTGCTGCTCGTCATTTCAGGTTGCGGCTCAGCCACGATCAGCTCCACTGGTGCCACACCAGCCACGGCGAAATGGATAGGTCCATCGATGCCGACGCCTGATGGTGGTTCGGTGCGAACGGCCATCTATTACGGCCCCTGGCAATGCAACGCGCAGTGGATGGCGCGGTGTGAGCAATGATGTGCCACGGCCGGGCACGCGCTGCTCGGCTGTATCTGGTTGGCGGACATCAAGGGGGATTGGACGGGGCGCTTCCTGGGCTTGCCTGCCGAGGGGGGCACTCGCCTCGCAGTGACGCACTGCTGCTGTGACTACCCGACGGTCAGCAATGCGGAGGAGATTCGCCGCCAGTGGGACAACGTGCGGAAGACCTTCCGGCGCACCTGGGCAGAAGAACTGGGCGAGTGGCCACAGACCGCTGGCCGGAACTGGCCGGGGCACCACATCCACGACCTGCTCCATGGCGGACATCCCACGGCGCAGTCGAACGTGCTGCCCCTCCCCGAAGAGGTGCACAAGGTCGTCAACGACGCGTACCCTGCATGCTATGCCAGGGACCCGCGATGGCTCTCCATCGGCTCAGTGAAGCCGTACGTGGACTGACCATGACGATGGAAGAACTCCTCGCCGAAGTCTCCCGTGTCCATCATCCGCATGCACCCGCGGCGCGGGCGGAGATCGCCGCTTTCGAGGAACGGGTGGGCTGGCGCCTGGATGATGAACTTCGCGCCTTCTATCAACACTGTGATGGTGCCGAGCTCTTCGACCCGTTGCCGGATGCGCGCTACAGCATCCTCTCGCTCGCGGAGATTCGACGTGCACGCATCGCGATTCGGGGAAGAGACGAGGACTCGGCGGGTCCTGCTGGCTGGTGGGCGCTCGTGGATGTCCAGGACGGGGACTATGCCCTGCTCGACGTCAGCGCTCCTCGTGACGGCGGATACCCACTCCTGGATGGGTGGCACGAATCGTATCCACTCAGGTGCCGGCCGATTGCCGCATCCTTCCGTGAGTTTCTGGAGCGAGCGCTGTCGGGTGGCGACAAGCTCTATTGGCTGAACGAGTAGGCTCGCTCCTGTCGTCAGGTGGGATTCGCTCCGTCCCGTGACGAGGGTGGTGCCACCTGCTCCCTGAGCCGTGAAGGCAACAGGACTCGCGGAATCACGCCGAGCACGGCCCGAAGCTGGGACTCCTTTCCCAGCGTCCTCAACCGCTCCCGCGCAATCACGAGCAGGAGCGCGTTGAACCCGAAGGCCACGAGCACGTGCCACCATGCATGGAATTGGGGGTTGGGGATGCCTCGTGCGGGAAGCGTCTCGTTGAGCGTGGGGCAGAAATGGATGTCACTCACCCACAACACAATCGCGAGCGCATAGGCCCCGATGCCGAGCTGGAACAGTCGCTTCGTGGCCATGTCCGGACTGCGCCGCTGCAGGAAGTACGTCCGCCCGAGCGCGAAGAACTCCAGCGACGCGAAGCTCACCTGGAAGAGGAAGAACTGCACCGCGCCCCGGGTGAACGCCGTCAGGTACGTCACCAGCACCGCGTGCCCGAACAACGCCCACGGAAACCAGCTCCCGAACCGTCGTTGGGGCCGGTCCTCCAGCAGGATGTAGACGATGACGATGGCCAGATAGAGCATCGGCAACTCGTCCAGCATCTGGTGCTCGCGGCGCAGCGTCATGTGGAACGCCGTGCTGCCCACGCCCACCAGCGCGAGCAACGCGAAGGCGAGGAGGAACCGCCGCTCCAACACCCGGCGGTGCAACACGACGCCCAGCACCCCCGTGAGGACCAGGATGAGACTGGACGCCGAGTTGAACAGCTCTCCGACGTGGAACAGGTGCTGGTAGTTCGTCTCGCACCAATCCACCGTGGAAGTGCTCGGGCCCCAGAAGCCCGTCGTGGTCGAGGACATGATGCCCGGCAGCGTAGCACCCGGACTTCACGTCTACCTGCACTCAGCGCGGCGCGACGATGTAGCGCCCCAACCGCGACACGGTGCCGCTCACGGTGTTCGCCGCCGTGTCCACCTGCGCTCCCGGAACCTCCTGCGCGATGCTCGCCGCGGGCTTCCAGTAGAGCGTGAGGGAGGACTCGGACGCGCCCGTGGGCATGAGGCTTGGGTCGTAACGCACCGTCAGTCGAGCCTGCTTCAAGAGCGGTTCTTCCCCGAACGTGAAGGAGTAGTTGTGCGTCCCGGCGAACGATTCCCACCCGGTCGGCACCACCATTCCCGAGCGCCAGCTTCCAGGCCCGACATGAAAACCCTCGGCCACGGCCCCCGCTGGAAGCTCCCAGTGCACTCGCCCTCCATACATGGAGATAGTGCCGCCGGCAGGGGTGAAGCTCGCCACGTCACCGCATTGGTTCGGGCGCAGCTCTCCCGCCATCGTCAGCCCCGTGAAGGTGTCCTCGCCCGCGAGCCCGTCCAGGAGGCGGTGATACTGGTACATGGACGTGGCGAGGGGAACGCCCCGGTAGAGGACCTCCGTCCCATCGCCTCTGGACCACAACGTGTCGATTCGCCGCACGCTCTCCGCGAGCTGCGGATAGTCGAGCCCGTGCTGCTGGCACAGGTTCCAGGCCGTGGGTGCGAACAGCTCGTTCGTCGCATCACACAGGCTCTGGGCGTCTCCGCTGACGCGGTAGGAGACCGCGCGCACGAACCACTCGTGAGAGAACTCATGGCGCAGGAAGAACACGACGTGCGCGTACTCGTGTGCCACCAGCACCTGGTTCGCGCGGGCCAGCGCGTTCTCCACCGTCAGGGGACGCGGGACGTTGGGCGGCTGTGCTCGCGATGCCTCCAACTCCCACAGGCAGACGTTCGACCCGGGCCCTGGACCTTCCGGTGTGGAGTTCATGAACGACGCGCCCGCGAGGTTGCCCGGACTCCCGCACACGCTGTCCGAGGCGAGGTGGATGTCCACCGGCATCATCTTCGGCGCCACGTCGACCCCCGTGAGTGACAGCAGGTCGTCCTTCACCGCGCGGAAGCCCGCGTAGCGAGCGAAGATGTACGACTCCTCGATGGGGCAGGGCGCCTGACAGACGATGCGGAACGTGTCCCCGGCGCGCTGATAGGCGACGTAGGACTGCCCGCCCAGCGTCACCGTCTGCGCGGGAATCGAGGGCACCTCGATGGGAGGCCCAGCATCGGCCCCGGCATCCGTCCCGCCATCGGTCCCCGCATCTGTTCCCGCGTCGCGCCCCTGGACACCCGCGTCGACAGGGTCACCGGGCGACGGGTCCTCCTCGTCGCCACAGGCCGTGAGCAAGAGCAGCGTTCCGAGCAGGGCACATCGCGCGAGATGAAGGAGGGTCATGGAGGATGTCGTCTCAGGGGGGGTCGCGAAGACGGATATGGCCCATTTCTCCTGTCGTGGGTACCCGTCCTCCCCGGAGTCTTCACCTGAAGTGGTCGCATCCCAACGCTTCGGCGAGGTCCGCGCGAGCCCTTGGCGTCGTCTCCCCGTCCGTCATGCACCACGAAGCGCGAGTGAGGCGCTGGCAGGCCCCACTTCGTGTTCCACGGGTGGGATTGGCTTGTCCCATAAGTGGTGCGCCCAGGAGCCCGCTGGAGCGCCAGGCGGGGGGCGCTCCGTGGCACGCTTATTCCATTCCGGGGAGCGGCATCCCCGGAACGGAGCGCGCGGCATGACGGCAGTCTGGCAGGACCTTCGGTATGCCGCGCGCGGGCTGAGGCGCGCTCCTGGCTTCACGCTGGTGGCGGTGGCGGTGCTCGCGCTGGGCATCGGCGCGAACGTGAGTCTCTTCTCCGTGCTCCACGCCGTGCTGCTCAACCCGCTGCCGTACTCCGAGCCGGAGCGACTGGTCGTCGTGCAGCAGGCGAAGCCGGGTGAGCTGGGCGGAGTCGCGTATCCGAACCTGCTCGACTGGCGCTCGGGCAGCACGTCCTTCGAGCGGCTCGCTGTCTACACGTCCACCCGCTTCACGCTGAGCGGTGACGGTGAGGCCACGCGCGTCACCGGTGTCATCGCCTCCTCGGACCTGTTCCCATTGCTGGGCACGTCGCCCCTGTTGGGGCGCACCTTCCTCCCCGAGGAGGACCGACCCGGCGGTGGGCCCGAGGGGGCACGGCCGGTGGTGTTGAGCCATGCGTTCTGGCGCAAGCACTTCCCTGGCGCGGGCGCGGGGGATTCGGGCGTGTTGGGGCGCGTGGTGCGACTGGATGACCTGTCGTTCACCATCGTCGGTGTGTTGCCCGAGGGCTTCAGCTTCCCGCTGCTGCACGAGCCCGCGGACCTGTGGGTGAGCGTGGCGGTGGACGCGGAGCCCAGCGTGTACGGCGGTACCATTCCGTCCAGCCGTGGCTACATGCGCTACGACGCGGCCCTGGGCCGGCTGAAGCGGGGCGTCTCCGTGGAGACCGCGCGGCAGGAGCTGAGCGCGCTCGCGAAGGAGCTGGAGAGGGCCCATCCGGACAGCGGCACGTTCACCGGAGTCGAGGTCGTCTCCGGGCTGGAGCGACTGGTCGGCCCCGTCCGGCCGGTGCTGTTGCTGCTGTTCGGCGCGGTGGCCTGTGTGCTGCTCATCGGCTGCGTCAACGTGGCGAATCTGCTGCTGGCCCGTGCCACGGTGCGACGGCGTGAGGTGGCGGTGAGACTCGCGTTGGGAGCGAGCCGCGCGCGCGTGGTGCAGTGGATGCTGACGGAGAGCCTGGTGCTGTCCTCCCTGGGCGGCGCGCTGGGCCTGCTGCTCGCCGTGTGGGGCGTGGATGTGATTCAGGCGTTCGCTCCGGCGGAGGTGCCTCGGCTCGACGAGGTGCGCGTGGACGCCGTCGCCCTGGGGTTCGCGGTGTTGCTCTCACTGCTCACGGCGCTCGCGTGTGGGCTGGTGCCCGCGCTGAGTGGCACGGAGCCGGGGCTTCGCGAGGCGCTCAAGGACGCGGCTCGGGGAACCACGGGTGGACGCTCGGCGATGCGATTGCGCGGTGCGCTGGTGGTGGCGCAGACGGCGCTCGCGCTGGTGCTGCTCGTGGGCGCGGCCCTGTTGGTGAACAGCCTGGTGAGGCTCACGCACGTGGACCCGGGGTTCGAGACGCGCGGGGTGCTGGCGGTGAGCCTGGACCTGCCCGTGTCCCGCTATCCGATGCGCTCGGCGAGCGTGACGGGCTTCTATGCGCGGTTGGTGGACCGGCTGCGCGGGATGCCCGGCGTGCTCTCCGTGAGCACCGCCGAGGGGCTCCCGTTGAGCGGGATGAACAACGGCACCAGCGTGCAGGTGGAAGGGGCTCCCGTGCGCAAGGACGAGGCGCGGCTGCGCTTCGTGGGGCTCGACTACTTCCGCACCCTGGGCATCGGCCGTGTCGCGGGTCGGGACTTCGCGGTGGGCGATGACCGGACGAGCCCCTCCGTGGTGATGGTGAATGAAGCCTTCGTGCGGCGATACCTGGACGGACAGGCCCCGCTGGGGCGTCGGCTGAAGCTGGGGTGGGGCGGCGAGGCGCCGAAGGAGATTGTCGGCGTGGTGCGGGACGTGAGGCACCAGGGGCTCGGCGCACCGCCGGAGCCCGAGGTGTATGTCCCTCATGCCCAGTTCCCACTCAACGCGCTGACGGTGTTCCTGCGGACGTCGAGCGAGCCGCTATCGCTCCTGGCCACGGTCCGCGCGGAGGTGCGCGCGCTGGACGCCGGGGTGCCACTGGCGGGAGCGCGGACGGTGGAGGGCTTCATCGAGGAGGCCCTGGTGCCGCAGCGCTTCGTGACGTTGCTGCTGGGCGCGTTCGCGGCGGTGGCGCTGGTGCTGACGCTGCTCGGACTGGGCGGCGTGATGGCGTACACCGTGGCGCAGCGCACGCACGAGTTCGGCGTGAGGGCGGCGCTGGGTGCGCAGGCCTCGGATGTGCTGTGGTTGGTGTTGCGGCAGGGGATTCGTCGCACCTGCGTGGGCGTGGCGCTGGGTCTGGTGGGCTCGCTCGTGCTCACGCAGGTGCTGGAGCGCTGGCTGTACGGCATCACCGCGACGGACCCGTGGACCTTCGTGGGGGTGTCGTTGCTGCTGACATTCTGTGCGCTCCTGGCCTGCTATCTGCCGGCACGACGGGCGACGAGGGTCTCCCCACTGGTCGCGTTGCGGGCCGAGTAACCGCGCGCGGCGCGGTGTCCTGGTGGTGTTGACGGCCTGGGTGGGAATATCCTGGGCGCATTGTTCGAAGGGGGCGCCATGTTTGATCATCCCCATCCGTGGCTTTGGGCCGTCATCAATCTGCTGGTCATCTATGTGGGGGCACTGGCCATCAAGGCGGTCCGGAAGCAGCGCCACAGGCGGAACTGGATCCTCACCCATGGCCGACGGGTGAAGGCCACGTTGCGCGAAGTCGACACCGGGTCCATGTTCCCGCAGGAGGAGGCGACCCTCAAAATGTCGCTCCTGATGCACGAAGGGGAGCCGGGCAAGGACTGGCTCCTGGAGCAGGTGCGTTTCGTGGAAGGGCGTGAGCGCATCGGCCAGCTGACAGCCGGCACGGTGTTGGATGTGGCCTATGACCCCGCGGCCCGTGAGAAAGATCCGCTGATTCTCCAGGTGGATGGCGACACCGTGATTTGAGTCGCATCGACAGTGCCTCCCAGGCTCTGGACGGTGGAAGGCAACTGATGTGGGCCATGCCCCCTCGGACCGTGAGAAGGGTTCGCGGCGGCCCCGACGGAGACGGTGGCTACCGCGCGGGTCCCGTCACGTCCGTGAACTTCGCGCCGGTGATACCCGCTCGCTCCATGGCCTCTTTGATTTCTTCGGAGACAACCAGGGCCACCGTCCAACCCCAGGTGCGGAAGACCTTGGCGCTTCCCACCTGTATCGGGTCGATGCGCATCCCGGCTACCGAGGCGTATGTGCCCACCTTCTCGGGCAACCCATCCTCCGGAGTCCAGTACCGCACCTCTTCGCTCGCCGTATCGTCGATGCACTTCACCAAGCGAGTGGCGTTGAGGATGAAGTGTTGTTCCGGGGAGTCGAGTTCCACGGGAAAAAGCTGCACGTCGTCGGGTGCCAATGCGGTGAAGAGGGGTGCCGCCTTCGCATGGATGACGGGGAGGCTGAATGCCGCGTGTGAGTAATCGAGCGGCTTGCCTGGGTGCTTGACGGGAATCTGGATGCGCTCAGTGGATTCAGTCGGATGCCCGCTCCTGAACCGCCATGGGTCCTCAATCTTCTGGCCCTCCTGGTCGAGCGGGTGCCCCAGTTCCCACCGGCCGGCGAGGTACACGTCATCAGTCAGTTTGAAGAACCGCTTCGGCATGAAGTCAATCTTCCGTCATTCAGTTCGGGTGACCCACCGGTTGAGTCGTGTCCCCGTCTTCGCGACCTCGCGAGCCAACATCCCGAGAATCCTGGTCAGCGCTTCTCGGCAGCGCTCGATGCTCTTGCAGGTCGAGGTGGCCTCGTCCAGTCGCTCGTAGACCTCTTCATGGTACTGCCTTGGATGAGGCCCCTTGTGGCCGGGGACTCGGACCAGGTTCGCCGCGTCGTCGAGCGACATGCCCGCCCGGTCGAAGACTTCTTGATACCTGGGCGTCCAAGGGCCTCCGTTGTTGGTGGACGTGCCGAACTTGTCGGAAGCAATGTGATGCCAGGGGCCCTCTGTGTCGACCGGAGCAATGCTGGTGGCGCTCGTTTCGCGGGCTGACATTGCCAGTGCGCCAGGTGCGAGCGCGATGGTGATTGCGCCCTCGGCGGGAATAGCCACCGCGCCGACCTCCGCGAGCGCCGCGAAGCGGAAACCGCCCTGGACCTCGGCCAGTCGCATGGCCTGGACGGAGCCCGGAAGTCCTGGTGTCTTGGTTGCCAGCCCCGCTGTGCTTCCCACGGCAGCCGTCGCGAGCATGATGAATACACGTGCCGAATTCTCGCCGAGGACCTGGCCGTAGCTTTCGCCGGCTGCGCGCAGTTCGTCGAAGGTCGTGGCGTGCCCGACGTCTTCCGCGAGGCGCTGCCAGCCTGCAATCAGGCTCCAGACGGTATCGATGCCCAAGTATGCGATGAGACATGCTGTCAGGGTGGCGGCCACGCCTTTGCTCACGGGCTCGGGTAGCAACCAGAGGCCGAGATACACGCTCATGGCGGTAATAATCGTGTTCCGCACAGCGATGGGGTCCGCCATCTCAGCCAGCGCTTCTTGGGTCTCCCGCAGGACCGAGCCGAGGGCGAAATGAAGAGCGACGGTGCGTCTGGCCTCTTCGTCGAGCGTGGGGCCATCCTCCAGCAGCCGAAGGCAGTCTCGGGCGTGCTGCGTCTGCTCGCACCAGCGACCATAAGCCCGCGTCAGCACTGAGTCTGCTTCTGGCCTCCAGGCCTCGCTGGGGTGGTCGCCGATAGACACGAGGCCCAAGCGTCCACGCACGTTCGCGTAAGCCTCATGCGAGGGGGGCCCCAACAGCCGACGAGCAGCCGACCCAGGTTGTGCGGACCTGCGCACATCCCGACCCAGACTCGCGATTGCCTTCGTGAAGTCGTCCTCATCCAGTTCCACGACCGCAACGTCATGGGGGCGTGGGGTGAAGGTGATGGGCTCGCCCGAGACTGTCTCCAGGCGCACGGTTCTGCTCGCACCTCCGCAGCCGACCACCATCAAGAGCAGCAGGGGAAGCAACCCTCGTGGTGACATGCGGAGCCTCTTGATGCGAGTTCACTTCGTCGGACGCTCCATCGAGCGCCCTCACAGCATCATGAACCGCCGGGTCAGGACGCGCGGGCCCCGGTGCGCTGCTTCCACGCGGTGAGCAGGTGTTCGACGACCTCGTCCAGGCCCACGTCCTTGGTGACCTGGGTGAAGACGAAGGGCCCGCTGCCTCGCATCTTCTTCGCGTCGCGCTCCATCACTCCCAGGTCCGCGCCCACGTGCGGCGCCAGGTCCGTCTTGTTGATGATGAGCAGGTCCGACTGCGTGATTCCCGGCCCGCCCTTGCGTGGCACCTTGTCCCCTCCCGCCACGTCAATGACATACACCGTGTAGTCCGCCAGCTCCCGGCTGTACTGCGCCGCCAGGTTGTCGCCGCCGCTCTCCACAATCAGCAGCTCCGGCGTCAGCTCCTCCATCAACTGCTCCAGCGCCAGCAGGTTGTGGCTGATGTCCTCGCGAATCGCCGCGTGTGGGCACCCTCCCGTCTCCACCGCCTTGATTCGCTCCGGCGACAGCGCGTGGTTGCGGACCAGGAACTCCGCGTCCTCCTTGGTGAAGATGTCGTTCGTCACCACGCCCAGCCGGTAGCGCTCGCGCAGCCTGCGGCACAGCGCCAGCACCAGCGCCGTCTTCCCGCTGCCCACCGGCCCGCCGATGCCGATGGTGAAGGCCCTCGACTGGTAGTCGCGCTTCTTCGGCTCCTCCCGCTCCTCGAAGTGGCCCGGATGGTCCCACTCCTCATGCGTGTGGTCGTGCTCGTCGTCATGGCCATGGCCGCGGTGGTCATCGTCGTGCATGTGCGCTTCACCTCAGGACAGGAAGAGTCTCGAATAGAGCCGGTCGTGCGTGGAACCCAGCAAGTCCAACAACGGAGACGGCTGCGCCAGCTCCTCCAACCCCAGCCCCGCGCAGCGCTCCCACACCGTGTCCAACAACGTCGCCGCCTGATGCTGGAGCTGGTGCGACTCGTGCGTGCCGATGATGCCCAACCGCACCGCCGCCGACAGCGTGCCTCTCAGCGTCAATGACAGATGCAGCCGCTGCGCCTCCGCCAGCTCCACCTCCAACACGTTCAACACCGCGCCGAACACCGGCGCGTGGTGGAAGCCCAGCCCCGCCGCCCGCGCTGACTCGCGCAGTGGGCCCACCGGCCCCGGGAAGATGCGCGCGCACGTGTCCAGGAACGCGCGGCCCTGCGTGCGGCTCGCCCGGTGCGCCACGTGGCTGGTGAGGAACGCCTCCGCGCGCGCGTCCAGCTCCGGCAGTCGCGACGGCTCGCGATGCGCCGCGCTCAACAGCGGCAGCGCTCCATACCCCGCCTGCCACAGCAGCTCCCGCGCGAAGCGGCGCAGCTCCGGCGCGCCGCGCACCTCGCCCGCCTGCACCGCCGCCTCCAGTCCCCCCGAGTGCGCGAAGCCCCCCGTGGGAAACCCCGAGTCCGCCAGCTGAAGCACCTTCCAGGACGAGCCCATGGCGCGCGGCTCCCGGTCAGAACAGCGAGTAGCGCTGCGCCAGCGGCAGCTTCACCGCGGCCTCACACCGCAACAGCTCTCCGTCCGCCCGCACCTCGTACGTCTCCGGGTCCACCGTGATGACCGGCAGCGCGTCGTTGAGCCGCATGTCCCGCTTGCTCAACCCTCGACACCGCTTCACCGCGACCACCCGCTTCGTCAAACCGAGCTCGCGCGTCGTCCCCTCCGCGAGCGCGCGCGGCGAGACGAACACCACGCTGGTGGCCCCGAGCGCGCGTCCCCGCGCTCCGAACATGGGCCGCATCAGGTACGGCTGCGGCGTGGGAATGGAGGCGTTGGCGTCACCCATCTGTCCCCAGGCGATGAAGCCGCCCTTGATGACCAGCTCCGGACGGATGCCGAAGAAGGCCGGCCGCCACAGCACCAGGTCCGCCAGCTTCCCCACCTCCACCGAGCCCACCTCGTGGGACAGCCCATGGGCGATGGCCGGGTTGATGGTGTACTTCGCGACGTAGCGCCGGATGCGCAGGTTGTCGTTGTCGCCCGTCTCCTGGCTCAGCCGCCCGCGCTGCTCGCGCATCTTGTGCGCCGTCTGCCACGTGCGACAGATGACCTCGCCCACGCGCCCCATGGCCTGGCTGTCCGAGGACATGATGCTGATGGCGCCCAGGTCATGAAGGATGTCCTCGGCCGCAATCGTCTCGCCCCGGATGCGGCTCTCGGCGAAGGCCACGTCCTCGGGAATCTCACGGTCCAGGTGATGGCAGACCATGAGCATGTCGAGGTGCTCGTCCAGCGTGTTCACCGTGTACGGCCGCGTGGGGTTGGTGGACGAGGGCAGCACGTTGTCCACGCCGCACACGCGGATGATGTCCGGCGCGTGGCCACCGCCCGCGCCCTCGGAGTGGTACGTGTGGATGGTGCGGCCCTTGATGGCCGCGAGCGAGTCATCCACGTAGCCCGACTCGTTGAGCGTGTCCGTGTGGATGGTGACCTGGACGTCCTCGTCCTCGGCCACGGTGAGGCACGTGTCGATGGCGGCCGGCGTGGTGCCCCAGTCCTCGTGCAGCTTCAGGCCGATGGCGCCCGCGCGAATCTGGTCCACCAGGCCCTCCGGCATGGACGTGTTGCCCTTGCCCGTGAGGCCGATGTTGAGCGGAATCGTGTCCGTGGCCTGGAGCATCCGCTGGAGGTTCCAGATGCCCGGCGTGCACGTCGTGGCTTTCGTGCCCGTCGCGGGGCCGGTGCCTCCGCCCACCCAGGTGGTGATGCCGCTGGCGAGCGCCTCGTCCGCCTGCTGCGGGCAGATGAAATGGATGTGCGTGTCCAACCCGCCCGCGGTGACGAGGTGCCCCTCCGCGGAGATGGCCTCCGTGGTGACGCCCACCACCATGCCCGGCGTCACCCCGGCCATGATGTCCGGGTTGCCCGCCTTGCCGATGCCGACGATGCGGCCCGCCTTGATGCCGATGTCCGCCTTGTAGATGCCCGTCCAGTCGAGGATGAGCGCGTTGGTGAGGACGACGTCCAGCGCGTCCGCGTCGCCAGCCCCCGCGCGCTGGCCCATGCCCTCTCGCAGCACCTTGCCTCCGCCGAACTTGCACTCGTCACCGTAGACGGTGGCGTCGCGCTCCACCTCGGCCCACAGCCCCGTGTCGCCCAGCCGCACCTGGTCTCCGGTGGTGGGCCCGAACATGTCCGCGTAGTGGCGCCGGTCCATCTTCCGACTCATTCGCGCTCCCCCTCATGGCCGAAGCCTCGCGCACGGACCGCTTCCATTCCGCGTGCGAGGTTCTCGGCGGACACCTTGCCGCTGCCCAACGCGTTGCCGCCGCGCACCACCTGCTCGCCCGCGATGGCCACCAACTGCACCGTCTTGCGCTCACCCGGCTCGAAGCGGACGGCCGTGCCCGCGGGGATGTCCAGGCGTCGGCCGTAGGCCTTCTCGCGGTCGAAGGCGAGCGCGCGGTTCGTCTCGAAGAAGGGGTAGTGGCTGCCCACCTGGATGGGGCGGTCTCCCAGGTGCGTCACGGTGAGGGAGAGGGTGTCGCGGCCCGCGTTGAGCTCGATGTCGCCGGGCTTCACGCGTACTTCACCGGGCACTCCGTCCCCCGTGGACACCGGCGCGCTGAAGCGCTCCAGCGAGGGCACCGGAAGGAAGCTGCCGTACAGCGCCAGCTCCAAGTCGCCATGCTCGGCCACCACCGGGTGGTGCACCGTCACCAGCTTGGAGCCGTCCGGGAAGGTGCCCTCCACCTGCACCTCCGCGAGCATCTCCGGCACGCCCTCCATCACCTGCGCGCGTCCCAGGAAGCGCCGCCCCAGGTCCATCAGCTCGGCCACGCTCCGGCCGTCACGGATGAACTCCAGCAACTGCGTGGCGATGAGGGCGACGGCTTCCGGGTAGCTCAGCCTCACCCCTCGGGCGAGCCGCTTCTGGGCCAGGAAGCCCGCCTGATGCAGCAACAGCTTGTCGACGTCGCGAGGGGACAGGTGCACGAGACCAACTCCCGGGTGCCCGAGGGCGCCATGACTTGACGCGTCAACACTAGTGCAACGGGTCGGTCGTCGCCAGGGAGGAGGTTCAGACGCGGCGGGCCCAGGGGTCGTCGCCGAGCAGCGCGGGGAGGAAGGAGAGCCAGTCCCGGGTGGTGCGCACCAGCTCCTCCACGGACATGGCGGCGGCGCGGACCAGCAGTCCCTGGGTGCCCAGCGGGCTGGAGGAGGGGATGAGCAAGGCGCGCGAGGTGACGGGCAGCGCGGTGATGCGGGCGTGCAGCGCCTCGCGCACGGTGGCCAGCGCGGGGCCGACGAGGAGGAGGGTGGCCATGGCCTCGAAGCGTCCCAGGCGTTCGGGGAGCGTGCCGTGCGTGGGGTCCAGCAGCCAGCGCTCGTCGACGAGGGCGCGCTCGCCCACGTGGACGCGCAGGGTGGAGGCGTAGTGCGAGAAGGCCCAGCGCTCGCCGCTGGCGCTGCGTCCGGAGGTGATGAGGTCCGCGAGGACGAGCGACGCACCTGGCGCGAGCTGGAAGGCGAGGGTCTGGCTGTAGCGCGCGCCGGTGAAACACGCGGTGGGGTCCGGCACCCAGGCGAGCAGCGCGTCCTCGCCCACGCGGGCCGACACATCGCTGCGACAGCCGGAGGGCGAGCGGTAGACGCGATTGGCGCCCTGGGAGGACACCCACGCGGCGGCGCCGGGCGCCACGTCCACCTGGAGCGAGAGGTGGTCCCCGTCCACGAGGCCGCCGCCGAAGGAGCTGGTGTAGGCCCACGCTGCGTGGCCGTGGTTGCGCGGGGTGAGCAGGCGCAACGGGCTGTGCGCGAGCGCGGTGCGCACCACGGTGCGGGGACCTGCGCGCTCGAAGGCGAGGTGGGCGAAGCCCGCGCGGCGGGGTGTCTCGTGGAGGGGGGACAGCGGGGCCAGGCTCACGCGGTCAGCCTGGGCCAAACGCCGCTGGAGCACAACGCCCGGCCCGTGGCGAGTTGCCCACGCGCGCGCCTCTGACGGGAATGAGCCCCTCGCTCCCACCAGGGCGTCCCGGGCGATTGTCGTGAAAATTAGGTCATGTGACCTATATTGTCCTCGTCGAGGCACGGACGTCCCGTGTCCACCCGTGTGGGAGTCGTCATGGTGTCCGAGGGAAGTGTCGTGCTGGTGGGGGGCTACGGCGTGGTGGGCGTCCGGCTCGCCCGCTTGTTGAGGGAGCGCCATCCCGGGCTGCCGCTCGTCATCGCTGGCCGGAGGCTGGAGCCCGCGCGCGAGCTGGCCGCCGAGCTCGGGAACGCCGAGGGCGTGGCGTTGGATATCCGGGCCCCGTCACCGCTGGCGGTGCTCGGTGCGAAGCCTCGGGCCGTGGTGTCGTTGGTCAATGACCCGGAGGACCATCTGCTGATGTCGGCGGCGCGCGACGGCGTCCCCGTGCTGGACATCACCCGATGGACGTCGCGGGTGAGGGCCGCGGTGCTGCGGCTGTCGGGCACGCCTCCGCGCGGGCCGGTGATGCTGGGCTCGGCGTGGATGGCGGGGCTGGTGCCTCGGCTGGTGGCCATGGCCGCGCGGCGCCTGGGACGGCTGGAGCACGTGGACGTGGGCATCCGCTTCGCGCTCGCGGACGAGGCGGGGCCGGACTCCCTGGAGTACATGGACCGGCTGGGGCTGTCCTATGACGTGACGGAGCAGGGACGGGAGCGCCAGGTGCTGCCGCTGACGGACGGGCGGCGCGTGACGTTCTCGGACGGACGGAGCACGCGGGTGTTCCGGCTCGACACTCCCGAGCAGGCGACGCTGCCCATGGTGCTGGGCGCGCGCGGCGTGGCGACGCGGCTGGGGTTCGACTCGGGCTCGGCGACGTGGTCTCTCGTGGTGCTCCAGCGGCTCGGAATCCTCCGCCTGCTCCAGCATCCCCGGCTGACGCCGCTGCGCCGCGCGCTGCTGGCGACCCACGGCACCGGAGGCGAGGCCGCGTGGGTGGCCGACCTGGAAGGAGCGCACGGCCGCACCCGCATCGAGGTGGTGGACCCGAAGGGCCAGGCGCACCTCACGGCCGTGGGCGCGCTGCTCGGCGTCGAGCGGCTGTTGGGGATGGATGGCGCGCCGCCTCCGTCCGCCGGCGTGTGGTTCCCCGAGCACGAGCCCCGGCCCGAGGAGCTGCTGGCCACGCTGCGCGCCTGTGGCGTCACCGTGCGGCTCGATGAGGTAGCGTCCTCCGAGGTGCCGACGAGGAAGGCGGCCTGATGTCCCCACGCGCGAGCAAGTCTCCCGGGAAGCTCCCCTCCGCGAAGCCGCGAGCGGGCACCGCCGTCCACGCCAAGGGCCATGAGCGCGTGGAGCGCATCCTGGACGCGGCCATGGACGTGCTGGTGGAGGACGGCTACGCGGGGCTGAGCCTGCGCGGCGTGGCCCAACGCGCGGGCCTGAGCCTGGGCAATCTCCAGTATTACTTCCCCACCAAGCAGGACGTGGTGCGCGCGCTGCTCGCGCGCTACCTGGAGACCGCCATCCGTCGCGTGCGCGAGCGCATGGACGGCGGAGGACAGGAGCCGGCGAAGCGGCTGCGACACGCACTGGACGCCTTGCTGGAGGACCAGGAGTCCCCCCGCCACTTCCAGCTCTTCGCGGAGCTGTGGGCGCTGGCCGCTCGCGACGCCATGGTGGCGGAGGCGCTGGGGGTCTTCTACGCCGGCTATCGCGAGGGCGTGGTGGCGCTGCTGCGAGAGCTGTCTCCCGACCTCACGCCCGCTCGACGGGAGCGACGCGCGGCCCTGCTGGTGGCCTTCTTCGAGGGGCTCTCCCTCTTTCGCGGCGGAGGCAGCCTGCGTGCCTCCTCCGTGCCCGGGTTGGAGCAGGAGCTGCGCGCCCTCTGGGACGAACTCGCCGGACGGCCCTGAGCCTTCCAGCGCCGTGCGACGAGGGAAGCTCCGGGGGCCTTCAGTCCTCTTCGACGACGAGCACCGACTTGAGGCGCTCCAGCGTCTCCGGGGTGACGTCCGTGAACGCGAGGCCTACTTCGTAGACGGCCACGCCGTCCTTGGGGAGCTTGCGCAGCCATGCCACGCGCGCGCGACATTCCAGCGTGGAGCCGTCTCCCAGAAACAGGTCCACCTCGAGCTGGGTGCCCTCCGCGTACTGTTCGTCGGAGTAGATGCGGACGCCGCCCAGGCTCGCGTCCAGCACCTGCCGCTTGTCGCCGAATTTCAGACGCGCCGGGCGCGCGTACAGCGGCGCCTGAAGACGGGGAAACAGACGACGGTCATCCGGCGGAATGCTCTTCGTGCTCACTTGGCTCATCATTCGGCACTCCCCCCGTCACAATCCGGCGGGTCTCACGGGACTGTCACGAGCATAGGGGATTCAGGCGCGGTGTGAAGGTGGGTCAATGGAACAACCCCGCCACCACCTCCAACAACCCACCCATCGCTTCTCCCACCAGGTTCGCCCCCTCCACGGCCGCCTCGGCGGCGGAGCCCAGTCCCTCGCTGGCCGCCTCCACCGTGACGCCCAGCATCTCGCCGACCTCCACCACGTCCGCCGCGTCGCCCGCCCGCTCCAGGGAGGTCGTCAGGACCTCGGCGGCCCGGGAGCGCTCGGGGCTGCCCGCCGTCACCTGGGACAGCGCCGCCACCGCCACCGCCGCCGCGGCAGCCGTACCCACCACCGCCGCGCCCACCGCGAGCGGACGCTGGGAGCGCTGGTGCCAGTCGATCAACGCCTTGAGCTCGTTCGCGTCCAGCCAGAGGCCATGGCAGCTCCCACACAGGTCGACCGAGCACACCTCCGTGCGCACCTGGGAGAGGAACTTCGCGCAGGACGGACAGCGCGCCGCGGGAGCGCCGCACAGCCCGCACTGCTCATGCGTCGCCGGGACATGGTGCCGCGAGTGACGGCAGCGCCGGGTCGCCGTCGGCAGGGCCGCCCGGAGGGCCTCCGTCTTCCAGCCCGGTGCCAGCCGCTCCAATTCACCCGCGTCCAGCCAGTGGCCGTGACAGCGGGTGCAGGTGTCGACGGAGACACCGCGCAGGTCGATGACGCGCAGCGTGGGAGCAGGTTGTGTGCAGACGGGGCAGTCGCTCTTCATGCGGTGTGCATTCTTCCACGAATCAGGGCGGGGGAATGCGCAGCCTCCGGCCACTGGAAGGCACGCCCGCGCTGTTCACGATGAAGAGCTGGTAGTAGCCCGGCGGCGCGAGGTTGCGATTGGCGGGCATGGTGGCGGTGATGCTTCCCGCGTCGCGCGTGAAGGACAGCGTGAGCAACCGCTGGTTCTGGTCGAACGTGTGCGTCGTCGCGTTGAGCGCGATGAGGGACACGCGGGTGGTGCTGGCCGCGTCGGGTGTGGTGATGGTGATGGTGCTCGCCGGCTGGGCCGTCGTCGGGGCCGCGGTGACGACGGGGCGCGCGCCCTTGAAGAGGTAGGGCGGTGAGTAGACCTCGGCGGTGCGCTCCATGTTGCCTCCCGCCGACAACACGCGTCCATCCGGCAGGAGCACCCCGGTGGAGTGATAGCCCCGGTAGCGCACGTTGCTCGCGAGCGAGGTCCAGGTGTTGGTGGCGGGGTTGTAGAGCTCGGCGTAATAGACGGGGAAGTCGGACGAGTCGAAGTCCGGGCCGCTGCTGCCTCCCAGGACGAGCACGGTGCCGTCCGGCAGAATGACGGCGTTGTGCTGCCGACGGCGGATGCTCATCGGGGCCATGTATTGCCAGGTGGGGTTGGCCGCGTTGAGGTCAATCTGCTCCACGGTGGAGGTGGGGGGCTGTCCTCCGCCGATGAGGAGCACCTTGCCGTCCAGGTAGACGGCGGGCCCGTAGCTGCGGGTGCCGTAGTTGCTCACGGGCCCGGTTCTCCAGGCGCCATTGCTGGTGGGGTCCAGCCAGAGCGAGCCGCGCAAGGAGCCGGCGTAGAAGAGCTGCCCGTTGGGGGCGAGGAACATCTTCGGGTAGTAGGGGATGTCCATCGACGCGTTGGTCAGCGTCCGCCAGGTGTTCGTCCCCGCGATGAAGCGCTGGGGAATGAGGTTGATGTCGTTGGCCCCATTCATCTCTCCAGAGGTGACCACGATGTCACCGTTGTTGAGCGTGGTGTTGGTGGGGTACCAGCGCGGACCGTTCATGTCCGGCATCTGCGTCCAGGTGTTGCTGAGGTAGTCGAAGATGCTCGCGTGGGGGAGGCCCACGTGGCTGGCGATGTGTCCTCCGGTGACGAGCAGCTTGCCATTCGAGAGGAAGGAGTGGCCGGAGCAGAAGATGTTGTAGCCCGCATAGGGATACTCGGTGAGCACATTGGTGGCGGGGTCCCAGCGTCGGGGCGGCAGGGCCCCCTCCTCGAACTCGCCGTAGAACATCACCTTGCCATCGGGGAGCAGGCTGGTGTGGGTGGCGGAGATGGGCCAGTTCATGACACTGGCCCATCGGCCGACCTGAGCGGGGGCCGGCTGGGCGCGGGCCGACGAGGCACACACCACGAGCCCGAGCAGCCAGAGCGCGCTGACGCGCGGCGAAAGCGTGACACAGCGGTTCGTCATGGAAGGGGAGACTCCGAACGCGGGGTTGTCCAGGCGCGGGCCAGAACGTAGGGGCGAGGCCGACAACGTCGAGCTGTTCCCGAGTCCCGTTCGCTGACGATTGCCCGACGAGACGCTGCCACTGGAGGGTCGTTGTCGCGCGTCGCGAAGTGTCTTCAGTCTCGGGCCCGCGCGAGTGATGGCTGTCGACTCGAGCGGATGAGGAGAAGTCCCGATGAGGTACAGGTGCTGTTTCCTGGTGGTGGTGTGTTTGCTGGCGAGTTGCTCGTCGTCTTCGGGGTCGCCGGAGCCGGTGCAGGCGGGCTCATCGCTGCTCGCGGGTCCCTGGGAAATCTGTACGAGGACCGCCGTGTCGCTGGGGGTCTCCCTGTTGGAGGAGTCTCCGTTCGCGCCGCCCGCGGAGCTCGTGACGCCCATGGCGCCCAGCGCGGGAGGCATGGTGTTCAGCGTGGACGACGGGGTGCGAGGCAGCGAGCCGTGGGTGAGCAGCGGCGCTCCGGGGGCGGGCACCCGGCTGCTGAAGGAGATCATCCCTGGAGCGGTGGGCTCGCACCCGACCTGGTTCACGACCGTGGGGAGCCGGGTGTTCTTCGCCGCCGATGACCCGGTGGCCGGGCGCGAGCTGTTCGTGACCGATGGAACGGTCGGTGGCACCCGCCGCGTGAAGGACATCTGGCCCGGCGCGGTGGGCTCGTTCCCGAATGAGCTGTTCGCGTTCAACGGACTGCTCTACTTCGCCGCGGGGGACCCGACGCATGGACGGGAGCTGTGGCGCAGCGATGGCTCCGCCGCCGGGACCTTCATGGTGGAGGACTTCGAGCCGGGCATCGAGGACTCCTCGCCCCATCGGTTCACCCTGGGGGGAGACGGCTCGCTCTACTTCCTCGCGTCGTATCGCGGCGTCATCACGATACTGCTTCGCTCGGACGGGGGGCCAGGCGCCGACGAGGTGTTCCGGATGTCGAGCGACCATGGCTTCCAGCTCCCGTTGGTGGCCGTGGGCAGCAAGCTGTTCTTCGCCGTGGGCGTGTCGCACTCGGGTGGAGCGATGCTGATGGTGACGGACGGGGGGGCGCCTCCGGTGATGCTGCGTCAGTTCGGGATGGTGGGGGAGATGGCGGGCGTGGGAGGGAGGTTGCTCTTCAGCGCGGCCATGGGGATGGACAGCGACGACATGGAGCTGTGGCGCAGTGATGGCACGGCTTCGGGGACGGTGCTGGTGGAGGACATCCTCCCGGGGCCCATGGGCTCGAATCCCGACCACTTCACGGTGCTGGGCAACCAGCTCTTCTTCGCCGCGGACGATGGCGTCCATGGCGTGGAGCCCTGGGACAGCGACAGCACGGCGGCGAAGACGCGTCTGTTCGGCGACCTGGAGGCCGGAGCGGGGAGCTCGTTCCCGGACGTGCTGACCACCGTCGACAACCTGTTCTTCTTCAGCGCGGCGATTCGCAACCGGGGCGCGGAGCCCTGGGTGAGCAACGGGGTGCGCATCACCACGGTGTCCCTGACGGAAATCGCACCCGGTCCGCTCGACTCCTTCCCGAGGAGCTTCACGCGCTCCGGTCAGAATGTCTTCTTCACGGCGCAGGACAACAGCGGCGTCCGGTACGTGTATGCGCTGCCCATCGCGCCCGTGGGAGGGTGTCCTCCCTGAGCCAGGCGCGTCCTGGCGCCGTCCGGGAGTACAGCGGCGCCGGGACGTTGTAGACAGGGGGCATGGCCCTTCCGTGGGAGAACGGTGCCCTGCGTGGCACGCGGGTGCGGTGTCCAGGCTGCACCCGCTTCAATACACCCGGCGTCCGCTGTCCGAGCTGCGCGTGCGGCCCGGTGCCGCCCGAGCACTACGGCGCCGCGCGCATGCTGCTCCACGCGGGCGTGGACCGCTTCGCGCTGGTGGGGCGGCTGGAGGCGCTGGCGCCCGCCCTGTCGTGGCAGTTGGAGTCCCAGTACGCCGCGCGGTGGGCGGACGTGCTGCGCGTCATCGCGGACGTGCGCCGATGCGAGCCCTGCCTGCTGCTCCCGGGCTTCGTCGAGGAGGCCGAGGACCGCTGGGCGGAGCTGCTCCCGTGGACCCAGCCCCCGGTGCCCGAGTCCTCCCCGGAGGACGGCGAGGACATGCTGACGGTGATGTTCCGGCACGGTCCGGGCTCCGAGGTCCGCCAGCTCGCGGCGCTCGCCAAGGTGCACCTGCGACAAGACACGCGGGACATGTTCTCCACCGTCCTGTCCTGTCTGTATGAAGAGGGGCGCGCGGCGATGGAGGCCGCGCTCGCCCTGACGCGCTGGCGGGTGTGGAGCCGCACGCGGTTGCAGCGGCAGCAGCGCGAGCTCGTCGAGCGTCACGCGCGTGCCGCCTTCGCGGCCTTCCCGGAGCAGGCCGCGTGGGCCGCGGTGGCCTGGGTGCGAGCCACCGGAAAGCCGCCGGAGGTGGACCTGCTTTTCGCGCTGCGTGAGGGGCTGCGCTCCCGGGATGAGGACCTCCGCTTCGAGTGCGCGCTCGTGCTCCGCGACGAGCCGGGGCTGCTCGCGGCGCTGGATTCGGAGGACGGAGACGTGGTGACGGAGGCGCGGGGCACGCTGGCGGCGCTGGGCTCGTCGGCGCTGCTCGCGAGCCTCGGCGAGACGGGAGACGCGGACTTCGTCCGGGACGTGCTGCGGCGGCTGCCCTCACCGCCCACGCTGGAGGCGCTGGACGCGGTGCTCGCCGTCGCCGCGCGGGAGCCGGACACGCTCGCGGACGCGGTGCAGTCCTGGGCCCGCGACACTCCCTTCGAGCGCCTGTCTCCAGAAGTCCATGCCCGCTGGGAGACGTGGGCCCGTGACATCCTGGGCACGTGGCCCGCGCGCAACGTGATGCGGTGGTTGGAGTGGGCTACCGATGAACGCGAGGCCCGGGCCACGCCGGCCGCGCGCGCCTTCCATGACGCCGCCGTGCGGGCGCTCCGGCTCGCCCCTTCCGCCGAGCGCGTGGAGCTGGTGCGAGCGAGCGGCTTCACGACCTTGCTCGCGCTGGGCGACGTGGAGGAGCTGACGCTGGTTCACTCGTGGGCGCGCGATGCGGCCTGCGCGGAGCCGCTGTTGGACTTGCTGGTGTCGCTGCCAGGGCGGCTGGACCGCCTGACGCCGGAGCTGGGAAGAGGCCGCTCGGCGCGGCTGCTGATGGCGGCGTGGGAGAAGCCCTCACGCGCGGCGGTGCTGGCTCCCTTCGCGAAGGCGGTGCGCTCCTGGAGCGGCATCTCCGGACGCGAGGAGCTCATCGACGCCGTGTGGCTGCGCTTCCAGCGCTACCCAGACGAGCGCGCGGAGCTGCTGGCCGCCTTCACGCCCTGGCGACAGGAGCTGTGGGAGCGTCAGCTCGCGGCGGAGCCGGACCCCCTCGTCACCTTCGAGACGTGGTGGCGCGTGGACTCGCAGCTCCAGCTCCCGAAGCTGGTGGCGTGGTTGTTGGACGACGTCCCCGCCCGGACGCTGGCCGAGCGCCTGCCCTTCGTCTGGAGGGCGGCGGAGGCTCGGGTGGCGGCGTGGCCGCGCTCCACCTCGCATGCGGTGTTCCACGCGTCCTCGCCGCTCAACCATGCGCTGCGCCAGGGGAACGACTTCCTCATCCCCGACGTGGAGCGCTTCCTGGCGTGGCTCCCGGACTTCGAGCGGCGCATCCGCGAGGCACCCGTCCAGGAGGCCGAGTCCAGCTACCACCGCGACCTGCTGGAGGACATCCACGTCGACGTGAAGATGATGGGCGAGTACCTCCAGCGCCAGCGGGACGACGAGGAGTCACGGCGCCAGGACGAGCTGCGGCGGCGCGTGGAGGAGTCCCGACGCAGGGACCAGCAGCGGCAAATCGAGCTGGCCCAGCGCGAGGCCGAGGCCGCCCAGCGCGAGGCGGACCGGGTGCGCGAGGAGCAGGAGGCGCACCGCGTGCGGCTGATGAACGCGGTGGCTCAAATGGGACCGCCCGTGTCCCTGGAGCGGTGGTTCCAGGCCCGCCCCCAGGTGGACGCGCAGGAGCTGGACACGGAGGTCATCCTCCCCGGGGCGACGCTGGGCACGTTGCTGGAGTACGCGCGGGTTCTCAAGGCGATGAGCGTGTCGAGCAACGCGCTGGCGGTCTTCGAAGCGCGCGGCCTGTCGATTGCCGACTGGAGCACGGAGGCGCAGGCCTGGATACAGGCGATGATGCGGCGCCCGGAGCTGAGCGTGCGCTTCGCGCAGATGCTGACGGCGCCCTGGACCTGAGCGCCGCCAGTCACCCGGCTTGAAGCTTGAAGCCGGGGCTACTGCGCGGACGAGCCGCCGTCGAGGACGAACTCGGAGCCCGTCATCAGCTTCGACTCGTCCGACGCGAGGTACACGACGGCGTGGGCGATGTCGTCCGGCTCGCCCAGGTGGCCCAGGGGGATGCTGCGCCGCATCCCCTCGCGCATCTTGTCCGGCACGCCGCTGGCGTCCATCAGCGCCTTCACCATGGTCGTCTCCACGAAGGTGGGGTGGATGGAGTTGCAGCGGATGCCGTAGCCCTGCTGCGCGCAGTGCAGCGCCACCGACTTGGTGAACATGCGCACGGCGCCCTTGGCGCTGCCGTAGGCGGGCAGCGTGGGCACGCCGATGAGGCCCGCCAGCGAGGAGATGTTGATGATGGAGCCCTTGGCGCCACACTTTCGCATGGCGCGGATGCCGTGCTTGCAGCCCAGGAACGTGCCGTCCAGGTTGACCGCGTGCACCAGCCTCCACTCCTCCAGGGAGATGTGCTCCACGTCCTTGGGGATGCCCAGGCCCGCGTTGTTGACGAGCACGTCCAGCCGGCCGAACTTCTCCAGCGTCGTGTCGATGGCCTGGACCCAGTCCTCCTCGCGCGTGACGTCGAGCGGGAGGAACAGGCCCTGGCCCTCGCCCAGGGACGCGGCCACTTCACGCCCGAGCGCTTCCTGGCTCTTGCGGTCCGTCACCACGACCTTCGCGCCCTCGCGCGCCAGCATCCGCGCGGACGCGCTGCCCAGGCCGCCCGCCGCGCCCGTGATGAGTGCCACCTTGCCTTCCACGCGTTTCATCGTCGTGTTCCTTTCGGGGCTGCGAGTGGGAGTCAGACGGGACCGTTGGGCGTGAGCAGCACCTTGCCGCCGCGTCCGCCTTCCATGGCGCGCGCCAGGGCGTCCTGGATGGCATCCAGCGAGAAGGTGCCCTCCACCGCCGTCTTCAGCGTGCCGTCCGCCAGCAGCTTCGACAGCCGGGCGTAGGTGTCGCGCTGGTGCTCGCGCTGGGCGCGCTTCAGCCACAGCACCAGCCAGAAGCCGCGCAGGGTGACGTCCTTGAAGATGGTGGCCTCCGCCGACAGCTTGGGGCCCTTGCCGCTCATGACGCCGTAGTTGACCACCGTGCCGCCGGTGGCGAGCGAGTCGCCGAGCCGCCGCGTGGAGTCGCCACCCACGCCGTCGATGGCCAGCCGCACCTTCGCGCCGCCCGTCGCCTCGCGCACGCGCTCCTTCAGGTCGTCCGTGTCCGTGAGCACGACGTCCGCGCCCAGCGCGAGCAGCTCCGGCGCCAGCTCCTCGCGGCGCACGACGTTGAGCGTCTTGTAGCCGGCCTGCTTCGCCAGGGTGATGAGGTAGCGGCCCACCGCGGAGTTGGCCGCGTTCTGGAGCACCCAGTCTCCGGGCTGCAGGGTGACGAACTCGCGCAGCATGATGTCCGCGGTGGGCGGGTTGACGAACAGCATGGACGCCTGCTTCACGTCCGTGCCCTTGGGCACCGGCATCAGCCCCTCGGCGGGGGCGACCAGGTGGGTGCGCCACGTCCCAGAGCCCAGCGGCAGGAAGACGACGTCTCCCACCTTCACCGCCGACGAGTCCTTCACCTCCACCACGCGGCCCACGCCCTCGTTGCCCGGTATCGCCGGCAGCTTGGGCAGCGAGCCGTACTGGCCGGAGAGGGTGAGCACGTCCGAGGGATTGATGGGGCTGGCCAAAACTTCGAGCCGGACCTCGCCCGACTTCAGCTCCGCGTCGGGCTCCTCCACCACCTCCACCACCTTCAACGGGTGCCCGAACTTCGAAAACCGGACCGCTTTCATGTGTTGCTCCGTGTGCGCGCGGGAAATCGGTGTCGCACCCTAGCGACCTTCGAGGCCGGAGCCGAGCACGCACTCGGAGTCGCTCGGGCAACCAGCGCTCCGGGGCGGGGCGGCCGAGCGCGGATGTCCACCGGCGGACGCGAGGAAAGGGAGGTGGCTTCCGGGCGACGGGCGACCCTCGCAATCCCAGCCGGGGCTGTCCACCTTCCACCGTGACTCGGGGCGCAGGGTGGGTGAGGGAGGCGATGGTGAGCAACGCGCGCGGGGAGATGACCCTGGGCCGGCCGATGGACGCCGCGATGGCGCTCCCCTCGGTGTCGGTGCCCTGGCGGAAGAAGGTGACGGGGCTCTTGCGGCCCGTCTTCGCGGTGGCGGGCCTGGCCATGCTGGCGCTGCTGGTGCGAAAGGCGGGAGCCCGGGAGCTGGGCGGGGTGCTGCTGGAGGCCGCGCCCTGGCTGCCCTGGGTGGTGCTGCTGGAGCTGGGACGTCAGGGCATGGACGCGCTCGCGACGCGCGCCTCCTATGGTGCCCGGGCCGAGCACGTCCCGATGCGCGTATTGCTGCGCGCGCAGCTCATCGGCACGGCGGTGTCCAGCATGGCCCCCGCGGGCCGCGCGGCGGCGGAGGCCACCAAGGCCGCGCTGCTGTCGCCCCACATGGGCGGCGCCACGGCCACCGCGGCCGCGGCCACGTCGCAAGCGGCCTCGCTGGGAGCGGGCGGCCTCATCTCCTTTCCCTGCGCGGCGGCGTCCTATCTGCTGACGGGCTGGTCCGTCTTCACCCTGGCGATGCTGGGCCACGGCGTGGTGCTGGTGGTGGCCTCCACGGGCCTGCGGGCATGCATGCGCGCGCGAAAGCCCTGTGCGTGGCTGGCGCGTCGCTCCCAGCGCTGGGCCCACCACACCGAGCAGTTCCGCGCGACGGCGTGCCACGGCACGTTGCTGCCGAGAGGCCCGATGCTGGCCTTCCTGGGCAGCCGCGCGCTCCAGGTGGCGCAGTACGCGGTGCTGACGCACGCGGTGGGCATCGACACGTCGCTGGTGCAGGCGCTCTTCTCGCAAGGCCTCTACCTCTGCGCGCTGGCGGTGGGCTCGCTGGTGCCCGGGCAGGTGGGCGTCAGTGACGGCGCCTTCGCGCTGGCGGCGGGTGTGCTGGACACCACCGCCGCGCGCGCCATGTCGGTGGCGCTCCTGGGCCACCTGGTGCAGCTCGTCTTCGTCACGGCCGGCGCGCTCACGCCGCTGGTGTGGCGGGTGCGTCCGGCGGCCCGACCGGCTTCACCCGAACCGGCGTGCCGTTGAAGGCGGCGTTGCCGCTGAGCAGGTCCACGGCGCGGTCGTCCGTCAGGTCGTTCTGGCTGATGCCCGCGTGCTCGGCGGCGATGCGCTGGCCCGTGCCCTGACGGCGGTGGCCATAGCCGTGGGGCAGGCTCACCACGCCGCGCATCACGTCGTCCGTCACCGCCACCGGCACCGTCACTTCGCCCACGCGCGAGGTGACGACGGCGGCCACGCCATCGACGAGGCCCAGCCGCGAGGCATCCTCCGGGTGCACCATCAGCGTGCAGCGCGGCTTGCCCTTCACCAGGCCCGCCACGTTGTGCATCCAGGAGTTGTTGTCGCGCAGGTGGCGCCGGCCGATGAGCAAGAGCTCTCCCTCTTTCGGCTCTTGAGCTGCGCCCTCCGGGAAGGTCTCTCGCAGCCGGCGCACGTCCGCCATCAGCGGCGCGGGTGCGAGCTGGATGCGCTGGTCCTTCGTCTGGAGCCGGCCGAGCAGGCACGGCTGGAGCGGGCCCAGGTCCACGCCGTGCGGTGACGCGCGCAGCTTCGCCAGCGACAGGCCTTCGCGCAGCGGATGGAAGCGCGCGCCGTACGGGCCCATGCGCAGGCCGACATCCAACACCCGCTCCGGTCCCAGACGCGTGAGGGCCTGGTACTTCAGTGTCGCGCGCAGCGAGGGACGGCCCCGGCGCAGGTTCTCCAGCCGGTGCTGGAGCGCCAGGACGACTTGCCAGTCCTGACGTCCCTCCGGCCCGGGCTGGAAGAGGGGCGGCGAGTACTTGGCGGTGTTGCGCACCGAGAGCACGTGGAAGGCCACGTCGTAGTGGCCGCGCTCCAGCGGAGAGACGGGCGGGAGGATGAGGTTCGCGTGGCGCGTCGTCTCGTTGAGGTACGGGTCCAGGCTCAACATGAAGTCCAGGCCCTCCAGCGCGCGCTCCAACTGCGGCCCGTTGGGCGTGGACAGCACGGGGTTGCCGGCCAGGGTGATGAGCGCGCGGATGCGGCCCTCGCCCGGGGTGAGCATCTCCTCGGCGAGCACGGCGGCGGGCAGCTCTCCGCCGACCTCCGGCAGTCCGCGCACGCGGCTCTTCCAGCGGCCGTAGCTGCCGCGTCCGAGCGCCATCGCCTTGGGCCCGCCGACGACGTCGAACGCGGGCTGGGTGAACATGGCGCCGCCCTGCCGGTCCAGATTGCCCGTCACCGTGTTGAGCACGTTGATGAGCCACTGGCACAGCGAGCCGAACGGCTGCGTGGACAGGCCCATGCGCCCGTAGCAGACGGCCTGCTCGGTGGAGAGGAAGTCCCGGGCGATTCCGCGCAGCGTCTCCGCGGGCACGCCGGTGTGGGGCGCGACGCGCTCGGGTGGGAAGTCGCGCGCCAGCTCGCGCACGGCCTCCAGGCCCTCCAGGTGCGCGGCCAGGTGGCTTGCGCGCGGCGTGTTCTCCACGAGCACGACGTGCAACAGGGCCAGCAGCGCGAGCGCGTCCGTGCCGGGGCGGATGAAGACGTGGCTGTCGGCGATGGCGGCCGACTCCGTGCGGCGCGGGTCCACGACGACGAGCTTGCCGCCTCGCTGCTGAATCGCGCGCAGGCGGGCGCGGATGTCGGGCGCCGTCATCAGGCTGCCGTTGGACGCGAGCGGGTTGGCGCCCATGACGAGCAGGTACTGCGTGCGGTCCAGGTCGGGGATGGGCGTGAGGAGCTGGTGGCCGAACATGAAGTACGACACGAGCTGGTGGGGGAGCTGGTCCACCGACGTGGCGGAGAAGCGGTTCTTCGAGCGCAGCGCGCGCACCAGCTCCGGGCCGAACACCATGTTGCCCAGGTTGTGCACGTTGGGGTTGCCCAGGTACGAGGCCACCGCGTCGCGCCCGTGCTCCTTCTGCACCGCGTGGATGCGCCGGGCCGCCTCGTCGAGCGCGTCGTCCCACGACACGCGCTCCCAGCCCGTCGCCGTGCGCCGCATCGGGTGGCGCAGCCGGTCCGGGTCCTCGTGCAAGTCCTTCAGCGCCAGCGCCTTGGGACACACGTGGCCCCGGCTGAACGGGTCCTCGTCGTCACCTCGGATGGCGGTGATTTTCTCGCCCTCCAGCTCGATGCGCAGGCCGCACATCGCCTCGCACAGGTTGCACGTACGGAAGTGGACCCGGGACGTAGCCGTCGCGCTCATGCGCGGCACTGTACCTCGCCCGTGCCAGCGCCAATGCCTGTCACCGTCGCGTTCCGCTGTGCGGATTCAGGGCTGACGATATTGGCAAGCCCATGAAAGGATTGCGGCGAGAGGGGAACAAATGCGCCGAATGTGGTCGTGGGTCGCTGTCGCGGTGATGTCGCTGTCGTCCGTCGCGCTGGGAGACGAGGTGAAGGGCGACCGGGAGGAGCTCGGCCGGACGATTCGCTTCACCCGGAAGGACGTGGTGGTGGGGCAGGCCGAGGAGCAGCGGCTGCGCATGGAGATGACCCAGGACTTCCACGTCACCGGGCCAGAGATGGAGCCGGAGCCCATGTCGCTCAAGAGCGTGATGGTCCAGAACCAGGTCCTCACCACGCTCGCGGCGAAGGGGCGCGTCATCACCCAGCAGAAGATTGCCTACGGTGAAGTGCGGGACGTGACGAAGGACGGCGACGGCAAGGAGACGCGGGAGGTGGCCGCCGTCAGTGGCAAGAGCTACCTGGGGGAGTTCAAGACGGGGCGCATCCTGGTGACGGACCTCCGCGGAATGGCCGTGACGAAGGAGGTGCGGGAGACGGTGCTCTCGGACCTGGAGGGGCTGGGCGAGGAGGACCCCATCGTCGCCGCCTTCCCCGAAGCGCCGCTCAAGATTGGCGACAGCGTGGAGCGCGTCGCCCAGGCGTTCCAGGCCAGCCTCCAGAAGGGAGGGGGCGCCGACGGGGTGAAGTTCAAGGACACCCGCATCCAGCTCTCGGAGATTCGCCACGAGGTGCGCGGGCCCGTGGGCGTCTTCGCGGTGTCCACCACGCTGGAGGTCCCCTCGGACGAGGAGACCCCCGTGTCGATGTCCGTCACCTACCAGGGGACGATGAACGTCCTGGCCGCCGGCACCGTGCTCATCAGCTTCTCGATGGCCGGGCCCCTGACGCTCACCCCCACCCCGGAGATGCACAAGCTGGGCATGCGAATCGAAGGCAAGGGCGACTCGCGCCTCGTGCTCACCACCCAGGTCCTCCCCCCACCGCCCGAGAAGTGACGACACAGCGCGTCAGCGGCGTGGCGGAAACGTGACGGGAATGGTCCGGCGCTCCGCACGAGTGGCCGGCTGCTCCGCGGAGTGGCGAAGGCGTGACAGGGCGCTGACAGAGAATGGGCAGGGTTCGTGGTTAGAGGGTTCACATGTTCCTGCACGCGCTCGGCCATTTCCATCCGCCCAACCTCCTGACCAATGCCTTCCTCGAGGAGCTGGGGCTCGAGACCTCGGACGCGTGGATTGTGGAGCGGGTGGGCATCCGCTCCCGTCACACGGTGCTGCCGCTGGAGTACCTGCGGGAGACGCGCAACAAGGACGTGCGGGCCGCGCAGGAAGCGGCCCTCTTCAGCAACGCGGAGACGGGGGCCCAGGCGGCGCGGATGGCGCTCACGCGCGCGGGGCTGAAGCCGTCCGACATCGGCCTCGTCGTCGCGGGCGGGTGCAGCCCGGACGAGTGCATTCCCGCCGAGTCCAACCGCGTGGCGCAGGTGCTGGGCATCGACGCGCCGGCGGTGGACCTCCAGAGCGCCTGCTCCTCGTTCTGCACGCAACTGCACTTCCTCACGGGCATGCGGCCGGAGCGACTGCCGGACTACGTGCTGGTGGTGAACATGGACAACTCCACGCGCGTCGTCGACTACACGGACCGCTCCAGCGCGGTGCTGTGGGGGGATGGCTCGGCGGCGGCGGTGCTCTCTCCCCGCGTGCCGGGACGCTGGCGAATCACCGAGACGCGGCTGGCGGGAGACCCGTCGGGCGCGGACAAGGTGCGGGTGCCGCGCATCGGCCACTTCACCCAGCACGGCGCGGAGGTGCAGAAGTTCGCCATCCGCCGCGCGGGCGAGACGTTCCTGGACTTGCGCGCCCACTACCTGCGTCAGCACCCGGGGAAGGGCAACGAGGACGTCACCTTCATCGGCCACCAGGCCAACCTGCGCATGCTGGAGGCCGTCCAGCGCCGCTGCGAGGTGCCCGAGTCCCGCCACCGCTTCAACGTCAACGTCCGGGGCAACACCGGCGCGGCCGGAGCCCCAGGCGTGCTGAGCGAGCACTGGGACGACGCCTCCCTGGGCAACGCGGTGGTGCTGAGCGTCGTCGGCAGCGGCCTCACCTGGGCCGGCGCCCTGCTGGAGCGCACGGACCCCGGCACCCTCTGAGCGACGTGTCGGAAAGGGCTCGGTCCGGATGCCCGGAACCCGGCCTGTCATGAAGCCCGGAGCCCCGCACGTCGGAGAGCACTGGTATGTTCTCCAACGAGCGTCATGGACCCGATTCACCCCGACATTCCCCTTCAGCCTCCCACCGGGTGCCCTGGCAGGGCATCCCTGGGTTCGACACCCGGCGTGACATCGGACTCACCGGCGGTCTTCTCCGTCCACCAGGGCACAGGTGCACACGTGGATCTGCTGGCGGCGAGGCGAGGGCGTGCGCACCTATCCCGGCACCGTAACGGGGCGGGGGTCGGACGCATGAGAGAGCAGGCGTGGAAGAGCGCGCGGTGGCTCGTGCTGGGGCTGGTGTTGGTGGCGGGCTCGGCGCGAGCGGGACAGAAGCAGGTGGGCGGAGTCCATATGCCGGACTCGATGACGCTCCAGGGGCGAACGGTGGAGCTCGCCCACATGGAGCTGCACAAGCGCTTCCTCTTCAAGGTGTACGTGTGGAGCCTCTATCTGGAGGACCGTCCACGCAGTGCGTCGGAGGCCATCGCCTCCAACTCGGTGAAGCGGCTGCACTTCCGCTTCCTGAGGGACATCACCCGCTCGCAGTTGGTGGACAGCCTGCGCCACGGCCTGCTCCGCAGCGCGGAGCTGCGCGAGGGGCCTCTGTCCCAGCAACTCGGCGTCATGCTCGACTCGATGCGTGACGTGGAGAAGGGCGGGGACCTCATCATCACCTACACGCCTGGGGGCGGATTGGAGATCGGCGGCGCGGCCAGCGGCGGCGTCTCCATCCCCGGCAAGACGTTCGCTGACGCGCTCTTCTCCGTCTGGCTGGACGTGCACCCCATCTTCCCGCGCTGAGGGCCACGCCACCGAGGACCCCCTGGCCACCGGCCAGGGCACCCGGCTGGCGAAATGCCCCTGTGGGTTCTTCCTGACCTTGAAGCTCCCGAGCAGTAAGGTGGAGCTCCAACCATCGTTGTCGGGAGAACCCATACATATGCGGACACGGCTGATTCTGGCGGCATTCGTCGCGCTCTCCACGGGATGCGTTTCGCAGGGCAAGTTCGACGCGAAGGCCCTGGAGGCGGAGCAGCTCACCAAGGGCCTCACGGACGAGAAGGGCGCGCGCGAGGCCGCCGAGGCCAAGGTGAAGGAGCTGACGGAGAAAATCACGGCGCAGGAGCAGGAGAAGACGGCGCTGGAGACGCGGCTGACCACCTCTGAGTCTCGACTCACGTCGGGCGCCGCCGAGCGCCGGGCGCTGCAGGAGCAGAACGCGCAGCTGGCCGCGCTCAATGACGAGCTGGCGCGCAACTCCAAGAAGCTGGCGCAGGCGAAGGAGGAGCTGGAGAAGAAGAGCTCCGAGTACGAGAACCTGGCGCAGAGCCTCAAGTCGGAGATTTCGGAAGGCAAAATCGAGCTGTCCGAGCTGAAGGGCCGGATGACGGTGCAGCTCAAGGACAAGATTCTCTTCGCCTCCGGCTCGGCGCGGGTGGGCAAGGAGGGCGTGGACGCGCTGAATAAAATCGCCACCGCGCTCAAGACGGTGCAGGGGAAGATTGTGCGCGTGGAGGGCCACACGGATGACGTGCCCACGGGCGGCGGTCAGTTCCCCACGAACTGGGAGCTGAGCCTGGCGCGGGCCATGGCGGTGGTCCGGGCGCTCCAGGACGCGGGTGTCGACCCGACGACGTTGTCGGCGGCGGGGTACGGCCAGTACCAGCCGATTGCGGCCAACGACTCGCCGGAAAACCGCAGCTTGAACCGGCGCATCGAAATCGTCCTCGCGCCCAAGTTGTGAGAGCTTCGGGAGGGCGCGCGTTGGTGCGCCCCTCCCTCATGAAAACGCTCTTCACCGTCTTCTGCTTCCTCGTTGCCACCGGGGCGCTGGCCCAGGCCCCGGATGGCGGCGTCGCCGACCCCGATGCGGGCATCCCCGCGGGTGTGCTGACGAAGCCACCCGAGCTCCTGCGCCAGGTGGAAGCGCCGTACCCCGCCGAAGCCGCCGCCCAGCAGTTGGAGGGGACGGTGGTGATGTTCATCGACATCTCGGAGACGGGCGCCGTCACGAATGTCGAGGTGACGCAGGCCGCGGGGCACGGCTTCGACGAGGCCGCGGTGGAGGCGGTGAAGCAGTTCGAGTTCTCCCCGGCGGAGGTGGACAACGTCCCCTCCCCGGTGCGCATCCAGTACGCGTACCAGTTCGTCTTCCGGCCCGTGGAGCCCACGCCCACGGAGGACGGTGGCGTCTCGCAGCCCGAGGCGCCGGTGAACTTCAGCGGTCAGGCGCTGGAGCGAGGCACGCGCAAGCCGCTCAACGGCGCGGAAATCGTGCTGCCGGAGCTGGACCTGTCCGCCGTCGCGGACGCGGAGGGACGCTTCTCCTTCCGAGGCGTGCCGCTGGGCACCCACGAGGTGCTGGTGGTGCAGGGCGGGTATGACCGCTTCAAGACGAAGGAGACGATGTCCGAGGGGTTGGAGACGCGCGCCACGTACTACGTGCAGAAGCGCATCTTCAGTCCGTTCGAGACGGTGGTGAGAAGCGACCGTGAGCGCAAGGAGGTGACGAGCACCACGCTCCAGGTGGCGGAGGTGCAGCGAGTGCCTGGCACGCAGGGCGACACGCTGAAGGTGGTGCAGAACCTGCCCGGCGTCGCGCGGCCCGCGTTCAACGGTGGCGCGCTCGTGATTCGAGGCACCAGCCCGCAGGAGTCCGGCGTCTTCCTGGACGGCCAGCGCATCCCCCTGCTGTTCCACTTCGGCGGCCTGACGAGCGTCTACAACTCCGAGCTGTTGGAGTCGTTGGACTACCTGCCCGGCAACTTCTCCTCGTACTACGGCGACATCACCGGCGGCGTCATCAACGTGAACAGCCGCGAGCCGAGGATGGACCGCCTCCACGCCACCGTGGGCGTGAGCCTGATTGAGTCCAACGCGGTGATTGAAGGGCCGATTACGGACACGCTGGGCTTCGCGATTGGCGGCCGGCGTTCGTACATCGACATCGTGCTGGGGGTGATTCCGGAGGGTGACGGCCCGAGCCTCCAGGTGGCGCCGCGCTACTACGACGCGCAGCTCAAGCTGGTGTGGAAGCCGCTGTCGCGTCACACCTTCACGCTGCAGGGCATCACCTCGCGCGACAGGTTGGGGCTGGTGTTCGACCGGCCGTCGGACAACGACCCCACCGTCAACGGCAGCCTGGACGTCACCACGGGCTTCAACCAACTGCGGCTGCGTCACCAGTACCGCGCGGACCGGCTCACGCTGGACACGCACGCGCTGGTGGGCAACACGCTGGTGGAGTTCGAGATTGGCGACCGCAACCTGCGCATCGCCTCCACGGACCTGAACCTGCGCGCCACGGCGGAGTACGCGCTGGTGGAGCCCTTCACCCTGGCGGGTGGCGTGGACGTGACCAGCAGCTTCGCGAACGTGAAGGCGCGCATCCAGCGTCCGCCGCGCGAGGGCGAGCCGCCCAGTCCGCTCATCACCGAGGACCTGCTCAACACCGACGGTGACTTCCTCCAGTACTTCCCCTCGTTGTGGATTGAGGGGCGCTGGCGTCCGTTCAAGGGGCTCCTGGTGGTGCCGGGCGTGCGGTACGAGGGGTATGTCTTCACGGACCAGAAGGACGTGAAGCGCACGCTCAACCCGCGTCTGGCGGTGCGCTATGCGCTGACGGACACGCTGACGCTGAAGGGTGGCGCGGGCGTGTACCACGGGCCTCCGGTGCAGGATGAGCCCAGCCTGGCGTTCGGCAATCCGGACCTGTCGGCGAAGCGCTCGCTCCAGTACGGCGTGGGCGCGGAGTGGCAGCCGCAGCAGGAGTGGTTCGTCAGCGGCGAGGTCTTCTACAACGACTTGGACGACCTCATCAGCCGCTCGGACGCGCTGGTGGAGCGGGACGGGGAGCTGGTGCCGGAGCGGCTGAAGAACGGGGGCGTGGGCCGCGTGTATGGCCTGGAGATTCTCATCCGCCGCTCGCTGACGGAGCGCCTGTTCGGCTGGATTGCGTACACGCTCAGCAGGAGTGAGCGCCGGGACGCGCCGGGGGCGAACTGGCGCCTGTTCGACAACGACCAGACGCACGTGCTGACGGCGATTGCCTCATACAAGCTGCCGAAGGGCTGGGAGGTGGGAGCGCGCTTCCGCTTCGCGTCGGGCAATCCGACGACGCCGGTGGTGGGCTCGGTGAGGGATGACGGCACCGACGTGTTCCTGCCGCTGTTCGCCGGGGTGAACTCGCGACGGCTGCCGTCGTTCAATCAGTTGGACATCCGCGTGGACAAGATTCTCGTCTTCGACAAGTGGACGCTGGACCTCTATCTGGATTTGACGAACGTCTACAACAACGCGGCGGTGGAGGGCATCGCCTACAACTACAACTACACCGAGAGCGCCTACTTCGAGGGACTGCCCATCCTTCCGGTCCTCGGCGCCAAGGGGAGCTTCTGAGCATGCGCACGCGAGTCCTCGTCACACTGGCCGCGCTGCTGTTTGCCTGCGGTCCCGACTTCGAATTGCAGAGTGAAATCCGCCGGGTGCGGGTGCTGGGCATCCGCGCGGAGCCGCCGGAGCTGGTGCTGAATCCGGACACCGGGACGTTGCCCGGGCCGGTGACGTTCAGCGCGCTGGGCGTGGCGCCGGAGGGGCGTGCCGTCACCGTCACGTATGCGCTGTGTCGCTACAACGGGAATCCGTATGACGGTCGCTGCCCGGGTGTGAACGGCGTGGCGCTGCCGGATGGTGTGTTGTCATTGCAGGACCCCAACGTGCAGGTGGTGTTGCAGGAGGCGCTGGCCGCGGCGAATCCCAATGGAGGAGGGACGCCGAATCCGGATGACCCGCGCACGCGCGAGGCGCTGGAGCAGGGCATTCCGCTCTTCGTGGGCTACGAGGCGTCGGACGGCACGGGCACGCCGGAGGGCGTGGAGCGGGGCGTGAGGCAGGTGCTCGTGCGCTCGACGACGGCGCCGAATCAGAATCCGGCGGTGGCGGACATCCTCTGGGACGATGCGACGCTGACGGGACCGCTGCCGTTGGCCACGGAGGTGGTGTTCCGTCCGGTGCTCACGGAGGGCAGCCTGGAGCTGTACACGGCGGAGGACGGCCCGCGCACGGAGCAGGTCTTCTACAGTTGGTTCGTCACGGGGGACGGCGAGGTGAAGGAGTTCCGCTCGCAGGAGCCCGTGGACAACAGGCCTGGAGACCCGACGTCGAAGTACGAGACGCCCGCCACGGCTCAGCGAATCACCGTGTATGTGGTGGCGCGCGACGGACGCGGCGGAGTGGGTTGGCTCAGTCGGGATGTGGACGTGGGGCCGTAGTCACGGCGCTGAGCGCCCGCACAGCGACTCTGGCGTGGTGTAGGGGCAGGTTTCGAGGCGGGAGGGTTAGACCGCTTCGAACAGCATTCCGGTGGCCCCTGCTTGCTCTAGCGCGCCTTTGAGCCTTTCAGAGACAACGAGGACAACGGACCATCCCCAGGTCCGAAACACCTGGGTGTCGCCCACTCTCGATGGGTCGATGCGCATTCCCGAAACCTTGCGGTACTGCCCTACTTTCTCCGGGCGCCCATCCTCTGGCTTCCAGTATTCCACTTCTTCGGATGCCGCATCATCGACGCACTGAATGAGCTTGGTCGCGACCAAGATGCAGAACTGATCGGCCTGTCCCTGGATATTGACTGGCAGGATTTGCACGTCGGCTGGGGCCATTTCCACGAAGAGGGAAGCCACCCGGACGTGAACGATGGGCGTGGCAAATCCCGCCAGGGAAAAGTCCAGGGGCTTCCCTGGGACATCCACCGGAACCTGCAAGCGGCCCAGGTCTGGAACGGGTCTCCCTTTCTTGAAAATCCACGGGTCTTCCACTTCTCGGGCTTGCAGATCAGCGGGTGTTCCGAGCACCCACCGTCCCCGAATACTCATGTCATCGGTCAGCTCGAAGTACCGCTGCGGCATGATGCGCACCCACCGTCATTCGCTGCGAGTCACCCATTTGTTGAGCTTGGAGCCTTCCTTGGAAATCTCCTGCGCCAAGCGGCGAAGTTCTGCCGTCAATGCTTCGCGGCACTGCTGCATGGTGCGGCAATCCTCCGTTGCTTCAAGCAAGCGCTTGTGAACTTCCTTGTGATACGACTGCGGGTGCGGCCCTTGATGGCCCTTGATATTGACGATGTTCGCAGGGTCATTTTTCAGCGACATGCCTGCTCTGTCGAAGATTCTTTTGAAGAGGGGCGACCATGGCCCGCCGTCCTTCGTGTCCGTCCACCACTTGTCGGTGGCGATGTGGTGATCCTGGCCCTTGGCGTCCACCGGAGCGATAGCCGTACCGCCAATGCTCCGTGCCGTCGTGGAGACCGCGCCAGGAGCGAGCGCCATGGTGACTGCTTCTCCCGTCGCCGTCACCGCCTGCACTTCGCCCACGGCGGCCAGCACGATGCCCGCTCGGGAACCTGCCTGCATGGATGCTTGCGCCGAGCCGGGTAGCGTCGGCACCTTGCCCGCGAACCCCGCCGCCGTGTTCCCGATGGCCACCGTGGCGAGAAGGGCGAATGCGCGCGCCGCGTTCCGTCCCATGACCTTGCCGTACCGCTCCCCAGCGTCGCGCAGTTCATCGAAGGTGCGGGCATGATCCGCCTCGTCTACCAGTCCCCGGAAGCCTGTAATCAGGCTCCAGAAAGTGTCCACTCCCAGGTAGACAATCAGGGTGGCTGTCATGACAGCAGCCAATCCCTTACTCACCGGTTCGGGCACCGTCCATAAGATGAGATACAGCGTGCCCGTCCACAACGCGTCCGCCAGCATGGCGTGCGGGTCGACCATGTCCTTGAATGCTTCCAACATCTCTTCGTTCACAGCGTCTTGGGCGAGCGCCATGGCCAGCGCGTAACGACCATCCCCAGTCACCGTGGGTTTCTCCGCTAACAAGCGGAGGCAATCTCCTGTCCTCTCCGTACGTGCGCACCAGCGCAGGTAGGCACGCGTCAGTTCCACGTCTGCTTCCGAAGGCTCCCCCTCCAGACGCTCGCCTGACCCAAGCGGCGTGACTTGGCGGGTGCGCGCATCGAAGAGGTACGTTCCTCCACGCGCGTCCATTTCGAAGAGCCGCCGGGCGGCCTCTTGCGGGTGTGCCGGAGGTCGCTGGGTTCTCGCGTGCTTGAACAGAGCCTCTTTGAATTCATCCTCTTCCAATTCGACGGGCTCGGCTTCGTCGGTGCGAGGAATGAAGGTGAGCACCTCACCCCGGTCCGTCTCCAAGCGCACCACTCGCGCCGTGGCGCAGCCTGTCAGCAAAGGCAAGAGCAACAACGCAAGGGCGCGATGCAGTCTCATGGGCACTCTCCAGGAAGGGCTGGCCTGCACTGGAGCATGCCAACCCTGTCTGCGATGTGGATACCAGGCTACTGCGCTGGCGCCGTCGCGGGTGGCTTCCAGAGGAACACGTTGCGCCGTGTCCCGTTCACGACGACGAACACGTTGCGCGCGCGGCTGTAGCGGAACCGTCCATAGGTCCCATTCGACGCGGCCGGGCCCGGGTCATCCCCCGTGCCCGTGACTTCCACCCAGCGCGCGTTCGGCAGGTCGAGCATCGCCAGCCTCTTCCCTCCGGGATACGCGACGAATCGGTCCAGCACCGGTGAGTACGCGAGCCCCGGCGCTCCACCCACCGGCGTGCTCAATCCCGTGGTGGTGACGGTGGCCTGCGTCTTCCCCGCATCACCCAACCCATACGTCGACACCGTGGCCCCCTCGCGCACCAGCGCCAGGACGTTGCGCCGCGTGTCCACGTCCGCGCCCGCGTAGTAGTAGCCCACGCCATCCGCCGCATGCGCCGTCCAGGTGTCGGCGACCGGGTCGTACTCGTGCAGCTTCCTCGGCCCCACGTACCAGACGTGCCCGCGCGCATCGGCGGCGCTGGCTCCGTAGTCGATGACCGGGTTGTTCGCACCGCGCACCCAACGCCCCGTCGCGAAGTCGAAGCCCATCACCAGCTTCGAGCCCGCCTGTCCGCTGGGGTACGGACCCACGGAGCCGAGCACATAGAATCGCCCTGTCGCCTGGCTGAAGGCGATGTTGCCGTAGGTGTGTGCGCTGCGCGGCTGCTGCAAGTCGACCTGGGCGAGGATGCTCGGCTCGTCACACAGCTCCGGACGCACGTAGCCGCTGGCCGTCAGGCTCGTGTCCGGAATATCGAGCGACGCGACGGACGGATAGAAGCCACACGTCTCCAGCCGCTTGTCCCGCATCACCGGCGTGACGCTGTTGCCCGTCATCCCCGGAGGCAGCTCCGTCCACCGCTTCCACGTCATCGACGCGAGGTCGAACGTGAAGACGTTGTTGTACGGCGAGTCGTCATGCCCGCCGCCCCAGACAACCAGCCTGTCTCGCAGCGAGTCGTAGGCCCCACCGCTCCACGCAATCATCACCGCTTCGCACGGATAGCTGGAGTACGGCGGGGGACAGACGTCCGCCATGTTCGTCCCCGGCAGCTCCTTCCATGAGCCCGCCGGCATGGCGGCGATGATGGCGTCGACAGGGCCCGGCTCGATTCCCCCCGCGTCGGGCACCGGGCCGGAACCTCCGTCGCCTCCGTCGCCCGCGTCCGCACCAGCGCCTCCGTCCGCTCTCGGCGGTGTCTCGGAGGGGTCGCTGTCATCACAGCCGGGAGACAGCACGGCGGCCCAGGCCAACGCGGCGGCGGGGAGCAGGATTCGGGAGATTCGTCGCATCCCTCATCCTGTCCGGCCCGCTCACGACGCGTCTCGGCAAGAGGGGCGCGGTCTCACCTCGATGGCGGAGCTTCCTGGAACGACGGATGTGCCCCGAGTCAAATAAAACCTGATTCTGTCTCTTAAAATAAGAATTCGCGAGAAGTCCGCTTGGTTCCGTTCTTCAGGAGTGGTTGGTTCCGCCCCTCCCTACACCTGGAAAGGACTCCCCCATGCGGAACCTCCTCGCAGTGACTGCCTCCCTCTTCGCTCTCACGTTCCTTGGCTGCAACGCCGCGCCCGCGGAGCCGACCCCCGAGCCCACGCCGGAGGCCGCGGAGCAGACGCAGAGCCTGACGGCGACGGGCAAGGGCTGCTCGGCCGACACGCAGTGTGCTTCTGGCCTGTGCTGGGTGGAGGCGGACTCCTACCCCCTCTACAACCCGGCCTGGATTCACGCCGACAGCTGCACGGAGGAGTGTGGTGGCCCTGCGGACCATGCGAGCTGCCGCACCCTGGCCGCGGACCTGAACGCTCCGTCCCCGAACAGCGCGCGCTGCATCGCCGCGCGGGGCGTCTACGACAACTATCCCTACGACGACATCTTCTACGTGTGCGACCTGGTTGCCGCCGGCCTGGGCAAGGTCCACTGGGTCGAGTAGTCGCGACGTGACTCGCGCCGCCCGGAACGCAGTCCCTCCGGGCGGCGTGTCGCCGTGGATGAACTCCACCGGGTTGCACCTGTCAGGCGGTGGCGCCCCCCCGAATCATGATGATTCCATGATTGGCTTTGGCGCGGGCGCGGGCGGGAGACTCCCCGTCATGAGATGCCTTCTTCTCGCCGTGGGCCTCGTCACCGTCCTCTCGTCGAGTGCCTGTGCCCCACGTGTCCTCAGGCCCGCGCCGAAGCTCGGCCAGCTCGCGGACGTCCACACGAGGCCAGGTCGATACGACGGCTACTCGGTGGACCTCTGCAAGCCCGACAAGAATCCAGACCGACGCCTCATCGTCGTCACCGGCCATGGCTCACGGGTCTTCGCGCCCGTCGTCGCGGGAGAGCCCGAGGACCATGACCAGCGCCGTACCTTGGCGGTGCTGATGGGCGGTCCAGACGAGCAGGCCCGCGCTGACCGCACCCGGCCCGGCTGCCACGCGCCTCATGCGGCCCGAGTCTCGGTCGTCGGCTACACGAGGACGTCGACGCGGCCATTCGCTATTGGGGCGGCCTCCTGAAGGCGGGCAACCATCGAGGCGAGGTGCTCATCTCCGTGCAGGGCCCGACTCAGGGCCCCTGAGGCGCGAGCGCGCGGGGCCGTACTTCATGTGCACGCAGTGAGCGCGTGCCCGCGGCTCAGCCGAACGTCGCGGAGGCGCGTCCCAGACCCTCGGCCACGGAGGTGAAGGCGTCCGCGGTCCGCACGCGCTCCTCGCCGAAGCGATTCACGTAGAGCTGGCGCACGGCGGGAATCTGCGAGGAGCCACCCGTGAGGAACACGGCGTCGATGTTCGCCGCCTCGGGGTGACGCGACAGCAGCCCGACCGTGCACTGCTCCAACTCGTCGAGCAGCGGCTTGCTGAACGCCTCGAACTCCTTGCGGGTGATGGGCTCGTGGAGGTTGATGCGGGCCTCCTCGAAGTCCACGGTGGCCACCTCGTCGCGGGACAGGCGCACCTTGGCGGCTTCAATCGCGCGGAACAGGCGATAGCCCAGGTTGTCCATCAC
Source organism: Myxococcus sp. AM011 (assembly GCF_013372595.1). Taxonomy (NCBI): domain Bacteria; kingdom Pseudomonadati; phylum Myxococcota; class Myxococcia; order Myxococcales; family Myxococcaceae; genus Myxococcus; species Myxococcus sp. AM011. The sequence goes on along the minus strand of NZ_JABXEM010000042.1, from coordinate 9,416 downwards.
CAGGTCGTGGAGCGCCTCGATTTCGGGCTGCTTGTCACTGGTCTCCAGCATGGTGTCCAGCAGGTCCTGGGTGGACTTCTCCCGGATGAAGGACATCTCGTGCCAGGACAAGAGCTTGGCCATGACGTGCTGGGGCATGGGCAGGCGCTTGTCACTCAGGCCTCGCACCCGGTAGGTGGAGCCCGCGCCAAAGCGGGGCAGCAGCTTGTGGCGCATGATTTCGGCGTCGAAGCGGTCACCGCCGATGCGCACACCGGTGGAGCCCACGACGTCCGGGCGGCGGTCCTTGGCGCCTCGGCGCGACGGGCCCAGGCGCATCAGCGTGAGGTCGGTGGTGCCGGCGCCGAAGTCGGCCACGAGGACCAGCTCATCGCGGGTGAGCTGCGCCTCGTACGCGAGCGCGGCGGCGATGGGCTCGATGAGGAACTCGATGTGCTGGAAGCCGGCCAGCTCGGCGGCGCGGTGCAGGCGCTTCTGGGCGAGCGCGTCCGCGTCCTTGTCCGGGGTGAAGACGGCGGGGCGGCCGAGGATGACGGCTTCCGGGAGGCCTCCCATGTGGGCGCCCGCCGCCTCGCGCACGCGACGCAGGAGGATGGCGACCAGGTCCTCGATGGTGAAGGTGCGGCCCCTCACCTGGGTGGCGCGGAAGGAGTTGGAGTGGAGGAAGGACTTCACGGACTGGATGAAGCGTCCGGTGTTGTCCTCCATGTAGCGGTTGATGGCGTCGGCGCCCGTGTAGATTTCGCGCTCGTCGTCCGGGAAGAACATCACGGAGCGGAAGAGGCGGGGCTCCGAGGTATGGGGTTGCAGCGACAGCACCGTGCCGTCAGGCAGGGCCGCGGCGGTGTTGCTGGTTCCGAAGTCGAGTCCGCAGGCATGCATGGGGGTGCGCCCCTTATCGCCAAACTCCAGGAAAGGGTAGGGCGTCGTGAGCCGGGCTGCCCGGTGGAGGACGGGCGAGTGGGCGGCCGCCCGGAGAGGGCGTGGGTTGGCGAGATTCGATGACTTCCCATGTTTCTTTTTCGGAAGTCACGACAGGGGGTCTTCATGAAGGTCCGCGCGAGAGGGTGGGTGGCCGCCGGTGCCGCCGCGTTGCTCGTCACCGGCTGCCGTGAGCGCGGCCAGGAGGCGCAGTCGCGGCAGGGCACGGAGGCGACCGCGAGCGAACAACAGCATCAGGCGAACAGCGCCCAGGAAGAGGTGCGGCGGAAGCAGCAGGCCCTGGACGAGGCCAAGGCCCGCGCCCAGCGTGAGTCGGGCGAGGCGGACCAGGCCCAGACCGCACAGCAGACGGAAGCCGCACAACAGGCCGCCCAGGCCCGGCAGCAGGCCACGGATGCGACGCAGCAGGCCGGGGCAGCGCGGCAACAGGCGGCCCAGGCGAATGCGCAGACGGGTGCGGCCCAGCAACAGGCGGGGGCCGCGCAGCAGCAGGCCACCGGAGCTGCTCAGCAGCAGGCTGCCCAGGCGGGACAGCAAGCCACGGACGCTCAACAGCAAGCCGCACAGGCGGGACAGCAGGCCACGGACGCTCAGCAGCAAGCCGCACAGACGGGACGGCAGGCCACGGACGCTCAGCAACAAGCCGCTCAGGCAGGACAGCAGGCCTTGGATGCGCAGCAGCAGGCCCAGGCCAGCGCCACCGGCACGGAGAGCGAGGCGGAGCGACAGGCCGACCTGCGGGCGGAGCGGGACGCCGAACTCCGCGCGGAGCAACGCGCTGAACAGCAGGCGGCACAGAGTGGTTCCGCGCCGTCGGACACGCAGTCACAGACGGGGCAGGACACGCAGTCACCCGTGGCCTCCTCCTCGGGAACGGGCACGTCATCCACACCATCCACCACCGGGTCGCCCACGGACTCCAGCTCGGGACAGGCCTCCGGTGGCTCCGGGCAACAGGTCGACGAGGGTCCGCAGCCGCTGTCTCCCCTCGAGCAGCTCGATGCCCGACAGCAGCAGGGTCAGACGACGAGCGGAACGGAACAGCAGCCCACCACGTCGTCGACCCCGTCGGCCACGGAGCAGCAGCCCATCGCCACCGCGCCTTCGACGACCGAGCAGCGGCAGCCCGCCTCCGGGACCCCTGACTCCACGACGGGCACCTCGGGCACCACCCAGCAGCCGCAGCCACAGCAGGGCGCGCAGCAGCCCCAGCAGCCCGTGGTCATGCTCCCGGTTCCCTCCGGTTCTCAGCAGGGCAGCGGCACCACGTCGGGAACACAGGCTCAGCAGAACACCCCGCAGCAGTTCACCGGCGAGGTGGTCCGCGCGAGCGAGACCGAGGTCCTGCTCAGTCAGGGGGGGGAGCCCCAGCTCCGCTTGACGGTCAAACCCGAGACGCAGGTGACCGTGGATGGGTTCCGCTCCGTCGCCGAGGACATCCAGGAAGGCGCCCAGGTCCGCGCCTCGTACACCATGGATGAGACAGGGGAGGCCAAGGCCGTGAGCATCGACGCGACCTCACAAGGGAGTACCCCGGGGACGGGTTCGACCCAGGAGCAACCCACGCAGCAGCAGTAATCAGATGGCGACGGGTGTCACGCTGTCCGCCGCCGCCGTGGTAATCCCAGACCCCTCTTTCGAGAGGGGTCACGCACATGAAGCAGCAACTGGTCGTCCTCCTGGGTGGATGGTGTCTCGGCGCGCTCCTCGGCTGCAACGCGGGCGGGCCGACACAGGTCGCGGACAACTCCGTGTCGCGAGCGATGCTCACCGAGGAAGAGCCTCCCCAGGGCCCCTGTGGCGAGGACGGCATCTGTGACCTCGGGGAGACTCCCGAGACGTGCCCGCTCGACTGCGACAGTCCCGGCGACCCCTGCGGCAACGGACTGTGCGAGTCGCTCGAAACACAGCAGAGCTGTCCCACCGACTGCGGCGCCGGTCCCATCGGAGGCACGTGCGGCAACGGGCTCTGCGAGCTGAGCGAGACGCAGCTGAGCTGCCCCACCGACTGCGGCGCCGGTCCCATCGGCGGAACGTGCGGCAACGGCTACTGCGAGCCGCTCGAGACGCATTTGAGCTGCCCGCTCGACTGCGACACTCCCGTCGGTGACACGTGCGGCGATGGGCTGTGCGAGTCGCACGAGACGCACCAGGGTTGCCCCACCGACTGTGACGGCTGAGCGTCACCCCACGTCCCGCGAATACGTGGACGCCCTCGTGTGGCGCCCACGTGTCCGCGCTACGCGAGCACCTGGAGCAGCCGTCGGGGAATCGCCTCGGCGTGCCAGCGCTGGAGCTCGCGTGCAATCTCCGCGGAGCGTTGCGCCCGACCCTCGCGGATGAGCGGCAGCAGGGCACGCGCGGCCTTGCGCTCCCCGGGCTTGCCTCCGGCGGCGAGTCGCTCGAACACCTCCAGCCTCACGTCCGCGTCGTGCAGCTCCCCCAGCCCCTCCTGGAGCGGGACGAGCACCTCCACCAACGCGCCCAGCGTGCGGCGGAACGCGGGCTGGAAGATCTCCAACTCGTAGCGCAGCTTCTTCAAGTCCTTGCGCAGCGCATGCGCGGACGCGGCATCCGGCGCGTCCATGTAGACCTTCATCCGCTTGCGCACGCGGCGCACCCGCCAGAGCAGAGGCTCCTTCACCCGGCGCCCGCCGAAGCGATGGTCGTCCTCCAGCCCGTCCACCTTGCGCAGCAGCCGGGGCATGGTGCGCGAAGCCCACCGCTCCAACTCCGAGCGCAGCCGCTTCTCCTTCGCCTTCAGGCCCGTGAGGCGCGCCTTGCCCAGCGCGGCGATGCCCGCGCGCGTGTCGGGCTTCTCGCGGCGCGACTTCTTCGCGACCTCCTCCAGCCAGGCCGCCTGGACGTGCAAATCCCTCACGTCGCCCAGCGCGTCCTGGAGCCGCTTCACCTCCACCTCCAGCTTGCCCAGCCCGCCGAGCGGACGGAACACCTGGATGGCGGCGCGCAGCCGACGCGTGGCCACGCGCATGTCGTGGACCCCGTCGTCGTCGAGCGCCTCCGCGAGCTTCGCCTCGGGCTTGCGGACATCCGCCAGCCGGCCCGCGAGGATGCGCCGCGCGGCCTCGCCCAGCTCGCTGTCCGGGCCCAGTCCTCGAATGGGTGTGGGTTGGGCCATCGAGTCAGCCTCCCGTCGCGGCTTGGGTGTGCAACATCCGCTCGGCGGCCTCGGGGCCTTCCCAACCGAGGATGCGCGCTTCCTTGTCCTCGAAGTGCACGGCGGTGAGGAAGAAGTGCGCCAGCTCCTCGCGCTCGCGACGGGACACGTCCTGGTACGTGCGCAGGTGCTCGGTGCGCGGCGACGCCGTGGGCAGCGCGATGATGCGGTCATTGCGCTCGCGCTCGCCCGGCTTGCCGCCCTTGCGCTTCTGGTCCACCTGGAGGACGCCCAGCGCGCGGCAGGGCAGCACCACCCCGGGCCACGTGGTGTCGTCCCACAACACCATGGCATCCAGCGGGTCTCCGTCCGGACCCTTCGTCGATGGGATGAAGCCCCAGTCGAACGGATAGCGAAGCCCCCGGGTCAGGGGGCGGGAGAGCGTGAAGGCCGAGAGCGCGGCGTCGTACTTGAGCTTCACCGTCGAGCCCCGAGGGGACTCGACGACGACGTGAAAAGCGCCCTGGGGCCCACGCGAGGGCAGGCGGGTGAGGTCCGTCGTCATGGAAGGTGGAAGGTCAGCCCGCTCCCCCCGCGCGGCAAGCGCCCTCGGGGGTGACTTTCGGCTCGCCAACCTTCCAGGCGAGCAGGCGGGCTAGATGGAGCCCAACACCGCGACGATGCCGCTGCCGACGAGTCCCACGCCCGTCAGGACGAGGCCGGTGATGGGCATCCACCGTCGCTGTCGTCCCGGGGGCTCCCGGGTGCGGTACAGGGCCACGACGTTCACTATCGCCGACGCAATCTGGATGGCGATGCACATGGGGACGAGCGAGAGCACGCCCAGGACGAGCCCGCTGACCACGAGCCCCATGCCCGCGACTTCCGGCGCGTTGACGGTGCGCTCGCGCAGGTCCCAGCACGAGGGGCACATGGGGCGCGCCTCCGGACGCACCCGCCGCTCGCACCCCGGACACATGAACGTGCCGCAGCGGCCACACACCCAGCTCGCGATGACGTCGGGATGCCCCGCGCAGGAGGCTCCCTCCGGTGGCGTCTCCACGCTCATGCCGACTGCCGCTCCAGCGGGTGCTGCACGCCGCGCGACCGCCGCCGCCCGGAGCTCAGGTGCGCGGTGATGGTGGTCGCCGCCGACTCGCTGGGGAGGGAGAGGGTGATGTGCCGCTCGTCGATTCGCTTCACCAGGGGCACCCGTCCCTTCATCACCGCGAAATAGGCCACGACGGGCAAGAGGACGGCCAGCAGCACCGCCACGAGGATGGGCGTCCCATCGCTCCTGCCCGCGAACACGGTGATTCCACCCACCAGGATGGCGATGGTGCCCAGGAAGGAGAGTCCGAAGAGCAGCTTGCTCCGCTGCCACCGGGCCCACCCCTCTTCGCTGAAGGGCAGGGTGCCCTTGGCGCGCTTGGTGAGCGCTATCGCGATGAGCAGCACGATGAGGGCCGCGAACGGCACGAAGATGAGCAGCCAGCGCGGATACCACGCGAACTTCACGGGCTTGAAGGAGATGCCCTCCGTCTGGCCGGTGATGACACAGACACGGGGCAGGTCGAACTCACTGAGCTCGTTCTTGGGAATGACAACGTCAGCGGACATGGCGCGCGGTTCTAATCCAGACACTTCGGCGCGCGCCAGTCAGGGTCTCCCGTGCCTCACGAACTGCAGCTCACCACCAGGTGCCGGCCCCAGGCAGGAGGCTCCGTGGTGTACTCCTCGTACTCGGAGCGCTGCGTGAAGGGGTCTTCCAGGGCGGCGAGCAGGCGGTCCACCTCCGAGAAGTCGCCCTCCTGGGCGCGGATGATGGCGGCCTGCGCCATCCAGTTGCGCAGCACGTACCGCGGATTGACGCGCTCCATCCGCGTGCGCCGCTCCTCGTCCACGCTGCCTTCCGACGCGAGCCGCGCCCGGTATCGCTCCGCCCACGCGTCGAAGCCCGTCCGGTCCGCGAACATCGCTCCCACCGAGTCCAGCCGTCCCAGCGCGCGGAAGAAGCGGGTGTAGTCCACGCGGGCCTCGGCCATGCACGCGAACAGGTCTCCCACCAGGGCGCGGTCCTCGTCGCGTGACTCCTGGAGGCCCAGCTTCTGGCGCATCCGCTTCAGGAAGTGCTCCTTGAAGGTGGGCTCGAAGGTGGTGAGGACCGCGCGGGCCTCGTCCTCGGACATCAACGTGAGGAGCGCTTCACCCAGACAGGCCAGGTTCCACATCGCGATGCGCGGCTGCTGGTCGAACGCGTAGCGGCCCCGGTGGTCGGAGTGGTTGCAGATGAAGCCCGGCTCGAACGCGTCCAGGAAGCCGAAGGGGCCGTAGTCCAGGGTGAGGCCGAGGATGGACATGTTGTCCGTGTTCATCACCCCGTGCGCGAAGCCCACCGCCTGCCATTGCGCCACCAGCCGCGCGGTGCGCTCCACCACTTCCGCGTAGAAGCGCGCGTGGCGCCCCGGCGCTCCGGACAGGTGGGGGAAGTGTCCGTCGATGACGTGGTCGGCCAGCAGCGCCACGTGCTCGTGCTGCTCGGAGTGGTGGAAGAACTCGAACGTGCCGAAGCGCACGTGGGACGGAGCCATCCGCACCAGCATGGCGCCCGGTTCGATTTCCTCGCGGTACACCCGCTCGTCGCCGCCAATCAGACACAGCCCGCGCGTGGTGGGGATGCCCAGCCCGTGCATGGCCTCGCCGCACAGGTACTCACGGATGGAGGAGCGCAGCACGGCGCGCCCGTCTCCACCGCGCGAGAAGGGCGTGGGGCCTCCGCCCTTGAGGTGCAAGTCCCACGACGTGCCCGCGCTGGTGCGCACCTGGCCCAGCAGCAGGGCGCGGCCGTCCCCCAGCCGGGGCACGTACACGCCGAACTGGTGCCCGGCGTACACCATGGCGAAGGGCTCCATGCCCGGCAGCGGACGCCCACCGCCCAGCGCCTCGACGAACTCCGGACGTCGAGCCTCCTCTGGCGACAGCTCCAGGAGGCGCAGCGCGGCGGGATTGAGGCTCACCAGCCGGGCATTCGGGAAGGCGCGAGGAGACACTCTCGCGCCGAAGCCAGGAGGCAGGCGGGCGTACGAGTTGTCGAAGCGAAGCTGTTCGAGCGCGGGCATGGAGAGGGGAACAGTAACGCTCAGGGGACCTTCATGCCGCGCTGCACGGCGGGACGGTCACCCACGCGCGACAGCCACTGCGGCACCTGGCCCAGGCCCGCGAAGATTTCCGGGACGAACGAGCGCATGCCCGCGACCCACGGGTAGAGGGCGATGTCGGCGATGGAGTAGCGGCCCGCCACGTAGTCCCCCTTGCCCAACTGCCCGTCGAGCACCTTGAGCAGTCGCTTCGACTCCTCGGTGTAGCGGTCGATGGCGTAGGGAATCTTGGTGGAGGCGAAGCGGCCGAAGTGGTTGAGCTGGCCGAACATGGGGCCCACGCCGCCCATCTGGAACATCAGCCACTGCGTCACCTCCGTCTTGCCGCGCAGGCTGGACGGCATGAGCTGGCCCGTCTTCTCCGCGAGGTACAGGAGGATGGCGCCCGACTCGAAGACGGAGATGGGGCTGCCGCCCGGCCCCTCCGAGTCGACGATGGCGGGAATCTTGTTGTTGGGATTGATGGCCAGGAACTCGGGCTTGAACTGCTCGCCCTTGCCGATGTTCACCGACTTCGCGGTGTACGGCAGTCCCAGCTCCTCCAGGGCGATGGAAACCTTGCGCCCGTTGGGCGTGGCGAACGTGTACAGGTCAATCATGGTTGGACTCCCGTGAGCCGCGCGCTTTCCCGCCAGAGCTGCTCGGCGAGGGCGTCGTCCCGCGCGGCGGCGGACGGCTTCCTCTTCCGGCAACGGATGAAGTACTTGCCCGAGACTCCGTCCACCTCCGGCGACGACGCCAGGTAGATGGACGTCTTCGCGCCGCCCTCGGCGGAGAGGAAGAACGGCGCGCCCAGCTTCACAATCCAGCGGAAGTAGCCTTTGGTGTTGTGGCCGAAGCCCGAACGCACCACGCCAGGATGCACCGCGTTCGTCGTCACGCGCGTGCCCTCCAGCCGCTTCGAAAGCGAGTGGGTGAACAGGACATTGGCCAGCTTGGAGTTGGCGTAGACGCGGAAGCCGTCGTAGCGACGCTCGCTCTGGAGGTCGCTGAAGTCGAGCTTGCCGATGCGGTGCACGTCCGACGAGAGGTTGACGACGCGCGCGGGGCCGCTGGCCTTGAGCGTGTCCATCAAGAGATGTGTCAGGAGGAAGGGCGCCAGGTGGTTGGTGGCGAGCGTGGCCTCCAGCCCATCCACCGTCACCTGACGCTGGTCGATGATGAGGCCCGCGTTGTTGACCAGCACGTCCAGGCGCGAATGGCGCGAACGGAAGGTGTCGGCCAGCGCACGCACGGCCTGAAGCGAACTCAAGTCCGCGAGAATCGTGTCGACACTCGCGCCCGCGACGACCTGGTTCACCGCGTCCACGGCGGCCTGGGTGCGGGCGGCGTCGCGGCCCACCAGCACCACCGTGGCGCCGAGGCGTCCCAGGGCCTTGGCCGTCGCCAGGCCGATGCCGCCGGTGGCCCCGGTGATGAGGCACACCTTCCCGTCCAACCGTGTCTCAGCGCTCATGTGGGCGTCCTCTGGATTCCGAGGACGCCTTCTATATGCCGACACGGGCCCGGACGCTCGTGGAAGCGCCGGGCCCATGGGGAAGGGAGGTCGGAGTGTGGCTCAGGCGTGCGGAGGCCGGGTGGGCTCGCTGGAGCGAGACTCGTCGCGACCGCCCTTGGTGCGCGGCGTGGGGCGCGCGGTGCCGTTGAGGTGGCTCTCCAGGAACCACATGTCCAGCTCCACGTCGCCCAGGATTTGGGTGAGCAGGTCCACGGTGATGGGCTCCTCCAGTTCATCGCAGCGCTGGATGCCTCCGCGGATGGAGGCGCCGTAGCGCGCGAAGCGGTCCACCAGGCACTTCAGGTGGTCCTCGCTCTCCACGGCCTTGAGGTCGTACTCGGGCAGCTCGCTGTTCTTGGCGGCCAGGCGGATGGTGCCCTCGGCGTAGCCGCCCAGGGTGCCGGCGCGCTCGGCGAACTCGTCGGCCTGCTTGCGCGCGTGCTTGGCCAGGTCGTCGAAGAGCAGGTGACGGCTGTAGAAGTGGGTGCCCCGGATGTTCCAGTGCGCTTGCTTGATTTGCCAGTGCAGGTCGATGGAGTCGGCCAGCAGGTTGTTCAGCAGGTCGATGATCTCCTCGCGCGTCTCACTGGGGACATTCACATGGCTGGGAAAGTTCATGGTTGGCGCTCCCTCCAAGAAGGCTGTCCGAAGGGTGGGGACGGCCTTCCCCATGTGCCATGGCGCGGAATCCTGGCTGGAG